>CAZMEH010000822.1:0-2874 GCA_964564885.1 uncultured Saprospiraceae bacterium
AATCACGCTAGTCAAGCCGAGTCAGATTTGACTAAAGCTAGTAATTTAGGTTATAATGGATTTGATATATTTTTCTACTTAGGTAATGCAAAAGCAAAGAACAAAAATTATACTTCTGCGATTTCGGCTTACAATAGTGCATTATCTTATGATGCTAATAGTATGGAAGCATATAATAATCGTGGTGCTGCAAAATTGAGGTCGAAGGATTTTGAAGGTGCAATCAGTGATTTAAATAAAGTCATTGCAGCAAAACCAAATCATAAAACAGCTTATTACAATAGAGCTATTGCACATTATAATTTACAAAAATTCAACGAAGCTTGCGCTGACGCTAGAAAATCTAGTCAATTAGGCTACAAAAAAGCAACGCTTCGTTTAACTGAAATCTGCAATCATTGATAGTTTTCGGATTTCAGTTACTAATATTTTAGGTTTTTTGAAAAATTTTGTGGAACTAGGAATTAGGTTCTTTGCAAAAGATTGAAAATTTTGTAACTTCTCTCACGAAGCTTGACCGAGTAAATGTTATTTTCCACAATAATTTTCAGAAAACCATATTTTTTAAACTGCCTACTGCTACTGCAAATCACCGAGTTCTCGGGATGGGCTGCCTACTGCTAACTGCCAACTAAAATATATGAAAGTACAAAGCATAAAACAACGATTTGGGATAATTGGACGTTCAGCAGCATTAGACAATGCGTTGAGTACTGCGATACGTGTTGCCAATACTGAATTATCTGTACTCATTACAGGTGAAAGTGGTGTTGGTAAAGAGGTTTTCTCCAAAGTCATTCATTCGCTTAGTCCTCGAAAACATAATAAATTTATTGCCGTCAACTGTGGCGCAATTCCAGAAGGAACGATTAATTCAGAACTTTTTGGACATACAAAAGGTGCTTTTACTGGCGCAACAGGAGATAGAAAGGGTTATTTTGAAACCGTAAACGGTGGAACAATTTTCTTAGATGAAATTGGTGAAATGCCTTTGGAAACGCAAACTTTCTTACTTCGTGTTTTAGAAAATGGAGAAATCACACCTGTCGGTTCTTCAAAAACAATCAAAGTTGATATTAGAATAGTTGCAGCAACAAATGTTCGTTTATTAGAGAAAATTAAAAGAGGAAAATTCCGTGAAGATTTATATTATCGTTTGAATACGGTGCCAATTGTTGTGCCTGCTTTGCGAGAACGAACGGAAGATATTCATTTGTTGTTTAGAAAATTTGCTTATGATTTTGCAGAAAAACATCGCATCTCTCCTATTCAATTAGATGAGCGTGCAGTCATGCTTATTGAGCGTTATCCGTGGCCTGGTAATATTCGGGAACTCCGAAATTTAGCGGATCGTGTTTCTGTTTTATCCGAAGAACGTTCTGTTACAGCGGAACAACTCATTAATTATTTGCCTAGCATTAATCAACGTAATTTGCCTTCTATACAAGGCAGTGATGATGAAAAGGATAGTTTTGCCGAACGGGAGATTTTATACAAGTTGCTTTTCGATATGAAAAATGACCTAAATGATTTAAAAGCTATGTTTGTTGAAATGGTCAGAGATAATAATCTCCGCATGCCTGATGTTTCAAAGTCAAGTGCAGGACAACGACTATTACCTGCGTTCACTGATAGTGAAACGAAGCAAAACAGCAACTATAGTGATTATAGAAGAAATGAAGGAGAATTAGATTACGAAGAAGAAACAGAATATCCTGCGTATCGACCAACGGCTTCTACACCAAAACCAATCATCATCGGTCATCGAAACAATTCCGATTATAATGATATTGAAGAAATAGAGGAAAGTCTTTCTATCAAGGATATGGAAAAGGATTTGATTACAAAAGCATTAAAAAAACATAGAGGAAAACGTAAAGTAGCTGCCAAAGAACTCGGCATTTCAGAAAGAACGCTTTATCGTAAGATTAGCGAATATGGAATTGAGGATTAATGTACCGTTGACTTTAGTCGACTAGGTGTTGCAAAACATTGTCAATCAAATGTTTCGTTTCACCTAGTCGACTAATCCCGACAATTATCGGGACGACGGTACGTTAAAAATCTACAATTTTCACATCAAAAGTCTCTTCAAACCAAGCAACAGGTTCTTGCGTCTTATCGCCTGTTTGTGTGTCACATTTAAAAAACAAATAATACAATTGCATATTTTCTTGACCAATTCTATCTAATAGATTTTGTTTACGGCGTTTTGCAATTTCAGGTTTAGAATATCTATTTTCCCAACGCCAGCAATAATAAGCTTCGTCGTGTAATTCAATAATATCAAGAACGGTTTCATCATCAATAAAACGCTCTGCAAAGTTTCTTGCAATCAAAGCATGATGTTTATCCCAATCTCTTGGAAAACTGGTATCTTCTTGAAATTTAAATGCGTCGTGAATGATGGTGATTAATCGAAGTTGCTGACGCATTACGTCATCTTCGACAACTTGCTCAACATTATCTAAAACTTCACGAATATGGTAAATAACTTTACCTTCTGGATGTCCTCGACGAGGTTTGCCCCATAATGCACCTTCTTGAAAGGATTTATCTTGAAGTATAATTCTTTCTAATGCGGTTTCGGGTTGAATGAGGTTGACAATTAAGTCTTTTCTTTCTAATAATTCAGTCATGTCTGTTTGCTTTTCTTTCTATAATTTACCTATTTTTTTGGGCGTGTCTCATTTTGTCGCATATTTAAAGATAGTATGATATGTTTTTAAATACAACATTGGATTTTATTCAAAATACATGTTTGAAGCTATTGTTTTTAGTCAAATCCAAAATACAAATAGATACTACACCTCATTTTTGAAAGTATAAACATATTGTAGAAAAAATTATGCGACACTTTGAGATGCGCCCATT
>CAZMEH010000823.1:0-7291 GCA_964564885.1 uncultured Saprospiraceae bacterium
ATTGGTGTCGTTTTTCGACTATTTACCGATTATAAAATAGATACTTTCCAAGCTATTATTTATAATTATCTCGTTTGTCTAACCACAGGAACGCTCGTCATGGGACAATCTCCAGTTCAAGGTGAATTTTGGTTAACCGACTGGTTTCCATATGCTTTCGGATTGGGTGCAATCTTTATTGGTACTTTTATTTTGATTGCTAGAACGGTTCAAATCTTTGGAATTTCGGTCAGTGCCGTAGTTCAACGGATGTCTTTATTGATAGCGGTGATTTTTGCGTTTGTGATGTTTGGTGAAGTAATTACAACCTTCAAAATCATTGGAATTATCTTGGCATTGGTGGCGGTTGTATTGAGTAGTATCAAAAAAACAGATACCGAAACAGCTGCAAAGCCAAAAAATGCTTTATTGATTTTATATCCGATTAGCGTTTTTTTATTGAGTGGCGGAATAGAATGCGTTTTGCAATATGTTCAAAAGACCTTATTACAAAATGACTTAGGGCAACTTCAATTCACGACTTTTCTATTTGGAACAGCCGCATTTTTTGGCGTTTTTATTCTAATATTTAATCTCGTAACGAAGCGAATGGTATTCGGAGTGAGACACTTGATTGGAGGAATTGCGCTTGGCATACCGAATTTTGGTTCGATTTATTTTTTGTTAAAAGCAATTGATACAGATTGGGATAGCTCGGTTGTGATGCCCGTTAATAGCGTTGGTGTTATCGTTTTATCTTCAATTGTTGCTATTCTATTTTTCAAAGAAAAGCTGTCTAAACTGAATTTGTTCGGTATTTTGCTCGCTGTTATTGCTATTATTTTGATGACAATTTCCCAGAGTTAAGTTCTTTCAAGTTCCAAGGGTCGGACGCCTCAAAGGCGTCCGACCCTTAATGCTTCCAAAATTGAAAAAATGAATTATAAAATAATAGGAGATAAGAATAAACTAATTGAATTTATTGATTGGCTTCCTGAATTAGAAGAGAATGAGCAATTTTATTTGTCATTATTTGCACGAAAAAAGTATTGTAAGGAAGTTATTTCATCTGGTGATAAAACGCAACTCAAAAGATTTACATCAAATAAAGAGCGTTTGTATAATAAAATCAGCCAATTAGAAATTCCTTTAGGTCGATATATTTTAAAAAAAGTAGTTGCACCTCAAGAGTCTTTAGTATTATATATTTCGCTGAATCCTCGTTGTATGAAAAAAGCAACGGAGATGATGGGCAAGAAATGCTGGGATTTGATGAACGGCAAAAACTTTAATTTGCACTCAGAAGTGTTGTCTTGTATTCAAAAAAGTAAGTCAAGAACTTGTTTTGTTGATTTTGATATTGATGAAAAAGATATTGATTTAGATATTCCGTGGTTAAATGCCAATATTGGAAAAGGAAACTTTAGAGCTTTAGAAACTCGTGGCGGGTATCATTTATTGATTGAACCAAAACAGGCGACTGCTTTCAGGAAAGAACATTTTGAAGATGATAAATGGTATCAGTTGATTTCAAAAAAATACCCGGTTGACCAGTCTGGCGACCAGTTGTTGCCCGTTCCAGGAACTTTTCAAGGTGGATTTATTCCTTTTTTTGTTTAGGAAGTCAGATGTGAGACCGCTTCGCTGTGAGACCGCCTACGGCTGTCAGAAGAAAGATGTGTAGATTCTGTTTTTATAGTTTTAATTTTTTTAAAAGAACTATAAGATTATGTGTTTTAGAAATTGAAAGTCAGCATAAATCATCCTATCTATTTATATCTGACAGCCGTAGGCGTTCTCACAGCGAAGCGGTCTCACGTCTGACTTCTAATTTTATTTTCAAGTAATTTCTTCAATACTTTGGAATTATTTAAGTATCGTAGTAGTTTTACATTTTAATTGAAACATTTTTTATAAAAAAAGCATCATGTTAGAAGTTAAAGTCATTCGAGCGGATAAAGAACGTGTGCTAAAGGGTTTGAAAGTTAAAAATTTCAACAACCTTGCACTTGTAGATGAAATCCTTGCACTCGACGACCAGCGTAAACAATTGCAGACCGATTTGAATGCTATTGAAGCGAAAAGCAACAAGGCGTCGAAAGAAATCGGAAAATTATTTGCTCAAGGCAAAAGAGAAGAAGCAAATCAAGTGAAAGCCAGTATCGGCGAATTGAAAGTCACTTCTCAATCTTTGAAAACGCAATTGACAGAAGCTGAACAATCCTTATTTGATGCTTTGGTTCAGTTACCAAATATTCCTCACGACTCTGTTCCTGCTGGAAATACGGAGGAGGACAATGAGGTTTTTCAAGCGCATGAAGGCGAACTGCCTGTCTTGCCTGCTGATGCTTGCTTGCCACACTGGGAAATCGCTGATAAGTATAACCTGATGAGTTTGAAATTAGGTGTGAAAATCGCTGGTGCAGGTTTTCCTGTTTTCCGTGGTCAAGGTGCGAAATTAGAACGTGCGTTGATTAATTTCTTCTTGGACGAAGCGGATAAAGCAGGTTATGAAGAAATCGTTCCGCCATTATTGGTGAATAAAGAAAGTGCTTTTGCTACTGGTCAACTGCCTGATAAAGACGGTCAAATGTATCATGCAACAGTGGATGATTTATATTTGATTCCAACGGCGGAAGTGCCAATTACGAATATTTACAGAGATGAAATAGTGAAGGAAAGTGATTTCCCTATCAAAATGACAGGTTATACGCCCTGTTTTAGACGTGAAGCAGGTTCTTATGGCGCACACGTCAAAGGGTTGAATCGTGTTCACCAGTTCGATAAAGTGGAGATTGTACAAATAGTGCATCCTGACAAGTCTTACGAGGTGTTGATGGAAATGATGGAACACGTCAAAGGACTTTTGGATAAACTAGAATTGCCTTATCGTATTCTTAGATTGTGTGGTGGCGATGTGAGTTTTACATCTGCTTTGACATTTGACTTTGAAGTTTGGTCTGCTGCTCAAAAGCGTTGGCTAGAAGTGAGTTCTGTTTCTAATTTTGAAACATTCCAAAGTAATCGTATGAAATTGCGTTTCAAGGATGAAAATAAGAAAACTCGTTTGGCGCATACTTTGAATGGTAGTGCTTTGGCTTTGGCTAGAATTGTAGCTTCAATTTTGGAAAATCATCAAACGCCTGACGGTGTCGTTATTCCAGAAGCGTTGAGACCTTATACTCGTTTTGATATGATTAAGTAATTCTCTTAATTGGAATATTGGAAAAGTATTAACGGGTAAGACGCTCGTTAATACTTTTCCTAACGTTTCTTCTGATTTAGCCTATTTTTCTGGATTTACATCAAGCAAATTCAAAATCTTATCTCGTTCCTTCTTACTATGATTCTTATAACTTTCCATAATCGCATCAATCGCAACTTCTGACATATAGCGGCTGACGGTAATAATCGTGTCTTTTTCATAGGGAATTACTTTTCTGGAAAAAATAAAAGAGCTTAGCTATTTTAATACGGAATACTTTTTTGTTGTGAACAACAGAAAAAATGCTTGATTAATAAGCCCTTATCAAGAATTGGAGTAATATTTTTTTAGAGTTGTATTAATAAATAATACGTAAAATAGCTTCATTTTGTATGAGTGATAACCCACTTCAAAAAGACGTAGATAAGACAAAAAACAAAACTTGCCATTCAAAAAACAAATTACTTGTCAGCAAAACTACTCAATAAAAGGTTATTAGTCACCTAAGACAATATACCAAATAATCATTGTATTTTAGCATGAATAAAATAATTTTTGGTAACTACATACTTCATTCAGAATATCATTTTTATACTACAAAAGAAATCAATTTCTGAAAATTGGCTGTTTATGAATATAATGAAATTTACAAAAACTATCCTATTTGGTGTTTTGCTTTTTGCAAATCAACTCGTTGGTCAAACCATTCAGGTGACACCAGCTACTACACCGCCATTTACACCAACTAACTTGTTACAACAGGTTTTTCTAGGTGATGGTGTTGAAGTCCTTAATATTTCCTATTCAGGAGATAACAATGCCATTGGATATTTCAAACTAGGCATGCAAGACATTGGAATGTACGATGGAATTGTCATGTCTTCGGGTAATGTCGGCTCTGTTCCAACCGCAAGTAACGTCTCAGGAGGAACATCAGGCTCAATGTCAAATAATGTAGATGCGGATCTTAGTGCAGTAATTGCGCCAAGTGTTTCTCGTGATGCAGCGGTTTATATAATCGACTTTATCCCTTCATCGGATACATTACGTTTTAATTTTGTATTTGCATCAGAAGAATATCCAGAGTTTGTTTGTTCATTTAATGATGCTTTTGGTTTCTTTCTAAGTGGGCCTGGTATTACGGGACCTTATACGAATATGGCACAAAATATTGCGCTTGTTCCAAATACAGCAACGCCTATTCTAGTAGGAACGGTTAATAATGGTGTGCCTGCAGGAGGTTTACAACCTTGTATTACGACTAACTCACAGTATTATATTGACAATATCAATGTCCTACCAGGTAATCAATCGACTTACGGGTTTGAATTTGATGGATTTACAACGGTTATGACCGCACAAGCAGTGGTTATTCCTTGTAATACTTATAGAATTAAGCTAGCTGTTGCTGATGCGAATGACCAAGTATATGATACAGCGGTATTTTTAGAAGCGAATAGTTTTGGTACAAATGGCTTACGTGTATTTACAGAATCACCAAGTTTGACCAATAGTATAGCAGAAGGTTGTACGCCAGGTTTTATCAATTTTGAATTGGACGAACCTGCTGATGGTACATATAATTTATCATATACATTAGGTGGAAGTGCAATAATGGGTGTTGATTTTGATAGTATTCCATTAACGGCTACGATTCCTAATGGTCAAACTTCAACTCAAATTCCAATTCAAGCAATTGTTGATAATGTAGTAGAAGGTACAGATACAATAGAAATCATTATAAATATCACACCTTGTGTTCAAGATACATTTTTGGTTTTTATTGAAGATGGTATTTTAGCTACACCTTCTGTAATAGATAGTACGATTTGTTTTGGTGATTCGGTAACATTAGATGCGATAATTAATACACCGATACCATCAGCATTTACTTATGCTAATGATACCAATAAGATTGTCGATCCTCTAACTCAACCAACCGCCTCAGAAGCTACCTATATAGATGTTTCAGGTGTGCCGATGTATAATATTCAATCAGGGTCAATAGATTCGGTTTGTGTTTCTGTTACCTCACAATGGCCTGGTGATGTCGATTTATATTTAATATCTCCAAGTGGACAGTTTTTAGAATTATCCACTGATAACGGAGGCGGATTTTATAATCCAGGTAATTCCTACGATCAAGCTTGTTTTACACCAATCGCCACACAAGGGATTCAAGGTTTAACGTCCACGAGTGTACCTTTTAATGGAGAATATCAACCTGAGGGTGCTTGGTCAGATTTATACGGCTCGCCTGTAAACGGTACTTGGAGATTACAAATTATAGATGATGGAGCAGGTTTTGAAGCAGAACTAGAACGCTGGTCAATTTCCTTTGCACCTGCTTATGGTTATGAATATCAATGGGTAGCAACGGATAGTATTTCTTGTACAGATTGCCCAGTTGCGACAACTTACCCAGATTCAACAACAAATTATATTATAAACATAGTTGATGATTATGGTTGTATCACTTCTGATACTGCAACGATAACAGTTGGTTATACTTTAGATGCGCCAGTCGCTTCTTGTGATACGGTTTCCACCAATACAATTGGAATTAATTGGTCATCAGTAGATGGCGCAACAGGTTACGAAGTAAGTATTGACGGAGGTGGTTTTAATGTTGTCGCAGCAGGCGATACGAGTTTGATTACAACAGGTTTTTCTCCAAGTCAAACCGTTACTTTTGAAGTACAAGCCATTGGCAGTTTCTGTCCGCCAAATGGAATTGACACCATTTCTTGTGTCACTCAACCCTGTTCATTAGCTGCTTCATTAGTAAGTGCAGTGAATGTAACCTGTTCTGGACAAACGGATGGTAGTGCTACTTTAACAGCAATAAACGGAACAGGAAATTATAATTATTCAATAAATGGCGGTGTGCCACAAGTGAATAATGGCGTATTTAATAATTTAACAAATGGCGGCTATCAAGTCGTTGTTACAGATAATGAAGCTTGCGTCGATACCGTGAATTTTACCATTACAGCTCCTCAAGGAGTCGTAACGACGATTTCATCAACAATTAGTTCTTGTTTTGGTGGAAATGATGGAACTGCAACGGTCAGCGGAACAGGCGGTACACCAGGTTATACTTATGCTTGGAGTTCAATGCCCGTTCAAACAACACCTATCGCAACAGGTTTGACACCAGGCGATTATTTTGTAACCGTAACTGATGCAAATAATTGTTTTGTAATAGATACAGTGACTGTCGGACAACCTACTGCCGTTACTTCAACCATGAGTTCTACTATTGTTTCTTGTTTTGGTGGAAATGACGGAACTGCAACAGTTTCTCCATCAGGCGGAACACCAGGTTTTACTTATTCTTGGAATGCAACACCAATTCAAACAACACAGATTGCAACAGGGCTTTCAATCGGAACATATATTGTAACCATTACGGATGTAAATAACTGTACCGCACAAGACTCCGTAACTATTACGCAAGAAGGTGCGATGTCAGCTTCTTCCACTTCAACATTAGTGAGTTGTAGCGGCGGAACAGACGGAACCGCAACGGTAACAGGTGCTGGCGGCGTTCCTGGATATACTTATAATTGGAGTACAACACCAGTTCAAACAACACAAACAGCCGTTAATTTATCTGCTACAACATATTTTGTAACCGTAACCGATGCAAATAATTGTACCGTAATTGATACGGTTATTATTAGCACAAACAATCCTATTATTCTAACGGGTTCATCAGTGAATGCAGCTTGTATGGGCGTAAACGATGGTAGTGCAACGGTTAATGCAAGTGGTGGCGCAAGTGGATTTATTTATCAATGGGATGCAAATGCAGCGAATCAAACAACTGCAACGGCTTCTAATATAGGTTTTGGTTCATATCAGGTAACCGTTACGGATGCGAATAGCTGTTTTGATACAATAACGGTTTCCGTTGGTATTGCCACAACGCTTACTAGTACCACAAATAGCACAGATGTTTCGTGTTTTGGTGGAAATGACGGAACAGCAACGATTGCTCCTGGCAATGGCGTTGCGCCTTACAATTATACTTGGAGCGCAGCAGCTGCGCCAAATGCAGCAAGCATCAATACATTATTATCAGCTACTTATTATGTAACTGCA
>CAZMEH010000824.1:0-7240 GCA_964564885.1 uncultured Saprospiraceae bacterium
ACGCCAGTTAAATAACTGACCGAATTTTGAGAAGATTATATTTTCTTTTAGCAATCTAAAAAATTAGAATATCCTGTGGCAATGATTGTAGCAGTTGCTTTGGTTTCTGTTGGCTCAGCAAGAGTAAAAAGAGGAACAGATTTAAAAGCACGTTTTAAAACAACGTTAATTTTCTTCTGATTAGCTATTTTAATTACTGTAGCGATGATTCCTTGGCCATTTCAAGGTTACGGAACGGCTTGATTCTAAAACCTTCTAGCTTATAAAATCAATAAAACCGATACGATTCCTAGAATCGTGTCGGTTTCGTTTTTTTAATACAATGCTGGTTTTATTTTTTCTGACCTATCTTTTCCTAAATAAATATTTAGTCCAGCTGAAATACGCATTGGAAGAAATTTATCTCCTGAACTTGTTTGAGAAAAAGAAAAGTAGTTATGCGTTAAACTAGGTAAATGTTGTATGAAAGTTTGACTAGATAATAATCGCTATTTCACCTAGTCGACTAAGGTCGACAGTATGAAGGCTAGTGCCATCTTCTAATATTTTTGTAACGCTTCTTAAGCAAGCGATTTGAGTTAAAATTGTAAGGGCCATATTTGATTGGACTTGCTAAAATGACTAGTAACCTAATGCGTTGGTCAGCACTGATTTTAGAAAAATTCCTTTTGTAATAATATTGACTTGCATCTTGAACGCCATAAACTTTGTCGCCTAGTTCAGCGTAAGTCAAATAGAGTTCGAGGATTCTATCTTTACTCAATATCAAATCCATTTCAATAGCAATAATCAATTCTACATATTTACGGAAGTAGGTTTTGTTTGGTATTAAAAACAGCGTTCTAGCTAATTGTTGACTAATTGTACTTGCGCCGTAAGCTTTGTAACCTGCTTTTTCGTTGAGTTCTCTTGCTCGCTGTATCGCTTCTATATCAAAACCATAATGTTCTCTAAACCTTCCATCTTCTGCATTCAGCAAATCATGTATGAAAATAGCTGGAATTTCTTCCATTTTCAATGCGGATGGTTTTTTTACGTTTGAAAAGTTGAATTCTGCACGATACATAATCAGCGTACCTGCTGGCGGATTGAACCAGATCATATAGATAGACAACAAACCAACAATTGTAATCAAAACGATGTGCGCCCAGAAAACAAGCTCGATGCTTTTCCTAAGGAATTTCTTAAAAGTAAAATCTTTAAAACTGAATTTGGTTGCCATCTGAGTAAAGGACTAATTTAAGTGATTGTTCTAACGATGATGTATAATACGAATTATCAATGTATTATTATAAAATATTGAGTTTTTCGTATTTATTTTCTGGTTAAAATTAGGGAAGTTTTAATTTTATGAAGACTTTTGTCGAAATATTTATCGGCTCTTCGAGCATTTTAGTGATTGGTGATTGGTGATTAGTAATTGGTTGGCTCTAATATGAGCGTATCAAAAGAAGTGAAATTTTGGTTCAACATTTTATCTAATACTGATAATTATCGGTGTCCATAAACCTATTTATTTAAAGATTTTATTGAAATGGGAAAGAATAAATTAGCAAGATTCAGCGAGTTGTCAACCTTCTCGAATACTTATCAAAACTACGATGTAAAAGACCCGAAATTGGTCGATTGTGAAGGCGATGAAGTAGAGATGAAAGGCAGTTGGCAGGAAAAGCATTTTAAAAATAACAATCCGATTGTATTGGAATTGGCTTGCGGAGGCGGTGAATATACGGTTGCTTTAGCGAAAAAATATCCAGATAAGAACGTCATTGGCGTTGATATTAAAGGGAATCGAATTTGGAAAGGTGCAAAGATTGCTATGGAAGAAAACATTAGCAATGCTGCTTTTTTGCGTACTCGTATCGAACAGTTGGATTTATTTTTTGGAAAAGACGAAGTAAGCGAAATCTGGATAACCTTTCCAGATCCGTTTTTAAGAAAGAGTAAAGCGCAACGCCGCTTGACTTCTAGTCGATTTTTAAAAATATATAGAAAAGTACTTAAAGAAAACGGTTTAGTTCACTTAAAAACGGACGATCCGACTTTGTATAAATTCACAGTAGATACCATCGAAGAGGAAAAAATCAACATGGTTTATCATAATGATGATATTTATTCTGCTGAATTGTTCACCGAAGAACTAGAAGTGAAAACTTATTATGAGAGAATGCACCTCGAACATGGTAAAACCATCAAGTACGTACGTTATACCATAAATTAAGAATTAGGAATTACGAATTAAGAATTATAAACATAAGTGCTGTATAGTTTTCTAATTCGTAATTCGTAATTCCTAATTACTCAGTCAAGCCTCGTGAATATATTTCGTAATTCCTAATTAGAAGAATATGTTTCGTCAGCAAGTAACCTTACTCTTTTGTGTTTTCTATATAGCGACGCTGTTTTTTAGTCCTGCATGGCTAAGTATTGCGATGATATGCTTGGCTGCTGCTGCGGTGTTTGATGTGGAGATTAAACCATTGCGATTAGGATTTAATAAATCGTTTTTCAAGAATTTGGTTTTACTTAAAAGACCTGATTACTTGGCTATTCTTTCGATTTTCTTTATTGTGCTGTTGAGTGGCTTAAACTCCGATTCGCTTGATTTTTGGAGTAAACAAGTACGATTGAAATTACCTTTTCTTATTCTGCCTATCATTTTTGTGAACTTACCCAAGTTTAATTCAAGGCAATTTACTGGACTTATTTACGCATTTTTAACCATATCTGCCATTACGGCATTAGAAACAATGATTAATTATGCACTAGATTACGCTTATATCACCAAACGAATCCACAACGGAACGCCAATTCCAACACCGATTCATCATATTCGTTTTAGTATTTTAATGGCAATGGCAGTCGTCGCTGGAATTTGGCTGCGATACACAGAGTATATGCTCAAATACAATTGGGAAAAACATTTCATCACCTTCCTAACCATATTTTTATTTGTAGTTGCCCATGTTTTAAGTGTGAAGACTGGCTTAGTTTGTTTATATGCTGCGCTTGGGTTGATGGCGTTTTATTATATCATTCACACCAAACGATTTTGGTTATTCGCTGTCATTTTCCCAACGCTCATTTTGTTGCCGATCGGTGCTTATTATACTATTCCTGCCTTAAAAAACAAGATTGACTATTTTAAATACGATGTTGATATGTTTACCAAAGGTAATCGAGATGGTTTCTCGGATGGTCAACGGATTGCTTCTTTAGATTTAGGTTGGATGGTTTTTAAAGAGAATTTAGTATTTGGAACAGGGATTGGTGATTTGAAAAATGAATTGGAAATAAAATATGATAAATATTATCCTGACTTAAAGCCGAAATTGCCACACAATCAATTTTTATTATTGGCAGCTTCGAGCGGAATCAGTGGATTATTTGCTTTTATTATTGCCTTTTTAATTCCATTATTTTATCAAAAACGCTATCGTTTCGTTTTACTTTCCGCTTTCTATATTATCCTTGGTTTGTCGTTTATGTTTGAAACCACACTTTCCACGGCAATAGGAACAAGCGTGTATTTGATTTTTTTACTACTAATCTTGCAAAGAGAGCAGTTAAATACTTGATTAATCAAGCAATTGAACCGCAGAATGAAGAAAAGTATGAATATGTTATAATATTATAATAATATTGCACTTTATTTAAAGGGTTATTTCTTTGATTTTTTGTAAAAACGCTAATCGTAATGTGTTTTGCTGTAATTTTATCGTAAATCACTCCCGAGTATTCGGGATCAAAGAACCAAATAATTTAAATTCATTCCTTTATTACTTCTATATCAATTGTTAGACTGTTTGTTGCGACTTCTTCCGATTTTATCGGCGACAACTCGCTATTCAACGCTGCAATTGTTTTAAAAAAAATCAAGATGGCAACATTTCACGACTTCACAATAACAAGCATCGATGGCAAAACAATAAATTTTGCAGACTATAAAGGTAAAAGAATACTAATAGTTAATGTTGCTTCTAAATGTGGATATACACCGCAGTATGCTCAATTGCAGGAATTATATGAGGAAATGAACGGAAAATTAGTCGTTGTTGGTTTTCCTTGTAATGACTTTGGTGGTCAAGAGCCAGGTGAAGCGGCAGATATTCACAAATTTTGTACCACTACCTATGGAGTGACTTTCCCAATGACGGAAAAAGTAACTATCAAAACAGATATGCATCCAATCTATAAATGGTTAACTCATAAATCTGAAAATGGTGTAATGAACGGTTTAGTTAGCTGGAACTTTTGTAAGTTCTTGATTGACGAAGAAGGACAATTAGTTCACGCTCTACCTTCTAATGTTTCTCCTTTCGATGACAGAATCATGAAATAATATTTTAATTGAGAATGGAGAATGGAGAATTAAAAATGATACTCAAATATTTATGCTCTAATATAGCACTAATAAGAGTCATTTTTAATTCTCCATTATCAATTTTCAATTCAATTAATAATACCTAGGCGTTACTCTGGAGCGTTTTTTCTCATACTTCACTTCCATTCCCTTTGGATGCTTAATAGAAAAACTAAAGTTGATACTTTTCTGCTCTCCTTGTTTCATTTTTTTGAAAGTCCAAATCATTTTCCCTGTATTTGCCGTATAATCTGCCCTTGATTTATCAATCAATGTAACTTCTATTACTTTGTTAGTTGACAAAGGAATCTGGTCTTGAATTTCAATCGTAATTGGAAAACGGTGATTATTTTTAACACTAATCTTGTAAGCACGAGTCACTTTATTATCAGAACCGAAAAATTGTTTTTTACTCAATTCTTTCTGCTTCACCCTCGTTACAATCACATTTTTATCACGACCTAATGACAAATCAAGCGTATCTCGAAGCGTACGTGTGCTCAAGTTTGCTTGACCAACATAACTCTCTTTATGATAAATATTCATTGGGCCATCAATCAAATCCAATGCTTCCCAGCCCGTAATTTGAGCTAACAAAAAAGCATCTTTTTCCATTTTAGGTACCGCATAATGGCGATAAGAAGCATTCAAATCATTATTTTTAATATCAATAGAATACGGTTTGCTGTCCGCAGGAAGAGAATAAGGTTCATCAATGACGAAATCGTTACTCAATTCGCTAATCTCAATTGTTTCAAATCGAATACGAGTTCCAACCTCTGTTCCAGTAGGCATGGAGTTATCAAGCGTAAAATCATTTCTAGCCATATTATCTGTAATCTGAATATTCAGGCTGTTCGTGCGACCTTGACCTTGTTGAAATTGAGCGCTACTAGCTACACTATTCTGATTTAATCTCCAAGGTGCAAGCAATGGTTTCGATGCACTTTGATTTGGGTCAGCCGTTGACAAAGTGATATTCACCTCATTCCAATCAACGCCTGTGTTATTGAATGCCAAAGCTCGATAATTCAGATTGATAGGTTCGTTCAATTCACCTGCCCTCAAATCATAAATTGGTGACCAACCAGCATTTGCAACCACATAACGGACTTTAACTTTAGTCGTTCCGCTAGACTTCACTTTCAACTCTAAATAAACTTCCGATGTTGGACTACTGCCCGAATTCAGTTGTGATAATTGACCATTCAATCTTGAAATCGTTTGATTAATATCATTTACACTACGATTAATACGAGTTCTTTCTTTGTAAATTTCTCTGAAACGAGTTCTATAAAAGTTTGCTACTTTAATCAAATCATCTGTAGTTAAGCCTTTTTCAGTTCCTTTCAGGTTTTGATTTTGTCTTAAGATTTCTTCTTCTTTTGCAAATGCCTTTTTAAAATCATCTAACGCTTGTAACTCAAAACGAAGCATTTGAATGGAATCTAACATGATTTTCGTATTCCCTTTCGCTTTTTTGGGCTTCAGGAAATTCGTCTTATTCGTAATTGATAAAATCGAAGTATTCTTAGAAGAAGTCACTTGAATACTCTGCGCATTAATATTTGGCGAAAGCCCAGAAAGAATTAAACGATGTTTTCCTGTTTTTAAACTAATCGCTTTAGTTCTAATAACCTCTGCACCTTGCAGATAAATTTTGACTGACTCTATTTTAGATTCTACCGTATGCTCTTGGATTTGAGCAAAAGCAGGCTGCATTATCAGCAGACACACAAGCAATTTTAGATACCGCATAGTTTTGTGTTTAAATTTTATTTTTTATAAGTTTAATAGCTTTTTGATGTTATTACTGTGTTTTTTGCACAAAAAAATACTGTGCAATACTTAATCAGATGTTAAATTAGGTCTTTTTGGCGTGTCTTCTAGAATATGGAAATCATAGTTTAGAGATTTTGTATTTTAATAGTAGAGAAATGTGGTACGAACATTTAAAATACCGTTATTTTCCTTAGAAGAAGGTTCACACTTAATTTTTTCAATAAATTACATTAAATTTATTTTATATACTTATTCCTTTGTTAGAATAATTCAGAAAACAAAATATGGAACTACAAATCGTTAAATCACTTATAGACAAAACCCAAAAATCTTATCGCCAAAGAGAACTCAATAAAGCATTAGAATATGCAAATAAAGCATACGAATATGCTGTTGACCTTGAATTGATAGAAGAACAAGAAGAAATCGATTTTCTAAAAGGAGAGATATTAATTACCAAAGCGACATATAGTTATGAAGCCGAAGACGAAAATAATGCGCATGCTTATTGCCAACAATTAGATACATCACATCCATTTACTTATATTCTATTAGGTCAATTATATACACATCAAAGAGCATTTGATAAAAGTGAAGAAGTACTTCTTAAAGCAAAGAAACTAGCCATTGGTCATAAAAAAGAAACTGATTTTCTTATTCTTAGTAATACTTATTTAGGCCTTTTGTGTTTTGAGAATAATCAGATTGAAAAGGCTTTTGAGTTTGAAGAAATAGTTTCAGAGATTATTAATTCGACTGATAATTATGAAATTATTTCTACTTTAAAGTATTATGAGTTAGCTCTTGAATTATTTAGAGAAACTCAAAAAGTTGAAGAAGCAAAAAAAATTATTAATCAACTATCTTTAATTAATGAGGAAGTAAAAGATATTGAAAGTCAATTTATAGTATTAATTAGTCTAGTCTTTGTAAAATGTATGACTTCTAATTTTAAAATAGCTTTAGAATATAATTTATCTGCAAAGTCAATCGCGGATAAGATTAAATCGAAAAAGAGTATTGTAAAAACTCATTTAGATTTAGGTCGAGTATTTAAATATTTAAGGGATTATTCTGCTTCAGAACAAGAATTTA
>CAZMEH010000825.1:0-10870 GCA_964564885.1 uncultured Saprospiraceae bacterium
AAAAAATCAATCAAACCTTGTTCTTGTTTTGAGTCAATATAATAGCTGCCACCGCTATAATAGATACTATAAATTAAGTAATTAGGCTCAAGAATTTCATTGGACTTATCTTGTGCAGACAGATGAATTGAAATAGAACTGATTAGAAATAAAAGTAAAATAATGTTTTTCATAAGGTAGCGTTTGGATAAAAGGAAATGCTTTAAAAATACAATAAAAACTATTTTGAACCATAAAACAGAAGAAATTTAACATATTTGAAATATCACTTAACGTCGGTAGATTGATTAATAATCGCTATTTTCTCTCTTCCCTGTTCTGAAATATTAAAAAAGAAAACTTTATCTTTAGCGTTTATAAAAACAAACGAATGAGATTTAAAAACTTATATTTTATACTAATTGCAGTGATGATTGGAAGTTGTACACAAAACAATGAAAACGAAGTAACAGCAGCGAACGAAGCTGATGTTGAAACGCTTTATGTTGGAACTTACACCAAAAAAGAAGGACACGTAGACGGTAAAGGAGACGGGATTTACAAGGTTCAGGTGAATAAAGAAACAGGCGAATTGACTGTCATTGACACGATTTTAAATACAGTCAATCCATCGTATATTACTATTCATCCAAACAAAAAATTCCTTTATGCGGTCAATGAGATTGCTGATGGAAATAGAATTGGAACAGTTACAGCATACAATATTGAAAAGGATGAAATCCTCAGAATTTCGAGTATTACTTCAAAAGGCGACGCACCTTGTCATGTTAGTGTTGACCAAACAGGACAGTTTCTTACTGTCGCAAATTACATGGAAGTCATCGCTATTTATAAAATTCAAGGAAATGGCGATTTAGAATTGACAGAATCGGTGGAATTTAAAACCACAAGGAAGTCAGAATTTCGTCAAGAAGCAAGTCATACACATATGGTTTTACATGCTTTTGATGATAATTCTATGTTTGTGGCAGATTTAGGAAGAGATTTGGTGTATCATTATCAAATGGAATCTAATGGCAAATTAAAAGAATTAGCACCTATAGAAACTATGTTTAAAGCGGGTCCTCGGCACTTAGCAGCTCATCCAAATCAATCCCGTTTATATGTTTTGAATGAGTTGAATAGCACAATTGAAGGGTTTGATTATCAAGGAGTTGATAAACCAACGAAGCGTTTTCAAACGGTGAGTACAGTAGAGCAAGAAGCTGAAAATATAGCTCCTTCTGCGATTAAAATTCATCCTAACGGCAAGTTTTTATATTCGGCTAATCGTGCAATTAATGATGGAACAGTCAACAATATTGCTGTCTTTAGTATTAATGAAGAAAGCGGTGAATTAGAATTGATACAATCACAGGATTCAAAAGGACTCGTGCCACGAGATTTTACCATTTCGCCAGATGGAAATTTTTTATTCGTAGCTAATCAAAATTCAAATACAATTATTACGTTTAAGATAAATCAAGAAACAGGAAAATTAGAAGAAACAGGCAATGTTTTAGAAATTTCAACGCCTGTTTGTTTGAAATTTTTATAATAATGTTAAAGCTTCGATTAAACCTTATTTATATCCCTTCACTTATAGGTTTTTGAAAACTATAAGGCAAACAATTGACTTATTCGAGCAATTCAAGCGACAAAATAGAATAACCCAAATAAACCTTTTTTGAATAAATACGGTCAATACAATATTAAGCCTTAGTATTGTATTATATATCAGTATATATCAGAACAAACCATATTATCTTATGAAGACTAAATTTTTATTGCTGTCTATATTGTGTTTTGCAAGTTTTCAAAATTTTGCACAAATCTGCGCTGTTGATGCTGGAGCTGATGCAAGCATTTGTCCAAGCGACTCTACGCCTTTGATGGCAACAGTAGCAGATCCAACAGCTAATTATAGATACTTTTGGAGTCCAGAAGCAGGCTTGTCAGATTCTACTATAGCGAATCCTATGGCAATGCCGACGGCTACGACAGTCTATTATGTAACGATTACAGACACCGATTCTACGGAATTGGTCGTTAATGGAGATTTTTCTTTAGGAAACACCACTTTCCTTTCCGATTACAGGGATTCGATAAGTGTTTGGAATAAAGGAACATTTAACATTACAACAAATTCACAAGCAGTGCATCCAAGTTTTTCGCCATGTTTAGATCATACGGCAGGCGGAGTAAATATGATGGTTGTCAATGGTTCAGATGTTTCAAATGAAATCGTTTGGCAACAAACCATTAATGTTACTCCATTAACAACCTATGAATATTCTACATGGGTGATTAATGCTGTTCAGACCACGAATCTGCCTGAATTACAATTTTCGATTAATGGACAATTAATTGGGCCTGTATTTACATCTCTTCCAAGTCCATGTGATTGGAGTCAATTTTTTACCACATGGTATTCGGATACGGCAACTACAGCAACTATTCGTATTATCAATCAATCAACAGCAGGCGTCGGAAATGACTTTGCGATTGATGATATTTCATTTAGAGCACTTTGTTTAGCTATTGATAGTGTAACGGTTACTGTGTATGACGAATATGATCCGTTAATTAATGGACTTGGAGTAGATACCGTGATTTGTGATGCAAATCCAATGACACTTTCGACAAGTATTCCAGGCGCAACAAACTTTGTTTGGCAAGATAACTCAACGGCAGAAACCTATACTACAGGTAATGGCGGTATTTACTCTGTCAGTTTGATAGATGGAAATGGATGTGATTTTGCAGATTCAATAAGCATCACAGCCAGTCAATCTCCGCAAGTAAGCTTGCCATCTGATACAACAATTTGTGAAGATAACTTAGTTACTTTCAACGTCTACGACCCAACTGCAACTGCTTATTTATGGCGAGGTCCTTCGGTTTACTTCTTACAGAACAATCCGAAAGATTCTGTCTTTACGGCAACTTTTGCGGGTGTTTATGAAGTAGATATTACAAATAGTTGTGGAACATTGACACAGTTAATCGAGTTAAATACAGAAGATTGTACTTGTTCGCCATTTATTCCAACGGCGTTTACTCCAAACAACGATGGTGATAATGATGAATTATTCATTTATACAGGTTGTGTACTAGAAGATGTTAATTTTTCTGTATTCGACAGATGGGGCGCACGAGTATTTGCAACAACTGATGTAAGTATGGGCTGGGATGGATTGATAGGAGGTTCACTTGCACCGTTGGGTGTTTATATTTACAAGTTAGAATACAAGTCAGAAAACTTTAAAGGTGAATTAGTTTCGTCTATCGCCTATGGCGACATCACGCTAGTTCGTTAATAATGAACTTGTTAAAAAAAATAGGCATGAAAGCTAAATAGTCCATTGAGTTAATCAACTGAACTATTTAGCTTTTGCTATTAATTAAGGAGGTAAGTACTAAAGCAAAACTTAATGGTCCAATTATTTCTAGATGACCACTTACCGTATAATTTAATAATGTTAATACTGTTTTAATATGGTGTTAAAATTCACTGAATTTTGACAGTTTATTTGTATTATTGTTAATGGAAGTTTCTACAGAATTCCAGAATAAATTATTCTCTAAATTCTAAATAGATTAATTTAAAAAAGTTATTTTCTTTGATTATCAGAAAAAAGATAACCTTTTATAGTGTTATCAAGTTAACAGTACCTAATGTTTAATCATCTTGAAGCCGTTTATCATTTCATCATGAATTTTCAAACAGCTTCTTTATACTAATTGAAATGAGTTACAATCCAGTTACTTTTTCGAGGAAAGACGCACAGCAGTTTTTTCAAACAACACGTCAGCGTGTGAATGAATATTTTGAAGAAAACAATATTGATAAATCAGGCAATGGCAAAATGTATATCAAGACATTAGTCATGTTTGCTTTATATTTTGGACCATTGGTTCTAATGGTCATTCAGCCAATGGCTGCGCCAATTGTTATTTTGATGTATGCCATTATGGGATTAGGAAAGTCAGGAATAGGGATGGCTGTAATGCACGATGCTAATCATGGTTCTTACTCTAAGCATACTTGGGTCAACAAATTAGTCAGCTATTCTTTGAATGCGATAGGCGCAAGCAAGTTTACTTGGCACATTCAACATAACGTCAAGCATCACACTTATACGAATGTTTACGAATTGGATGAAGATGTTCATGATAAGCCATTTTTGAGACTTTCACCACATGGCGTCATGAAACCTCATCACCGTCACCAGCACAAGTATGCCTTACTTATTTATTCTTTAGCGACGATTAGTTGGCTTTTTTACAAAGACTTCAAACAAATCCTTCATTATAATAAAACAGGTCTTACAAAGGAAAATGGTTTTAGTCCAACAAGAGAATGGGTTATTATGATCATCACTAAGGTCGTTTACGTTGGTTATGCGATTGTATTGCCGCTATCAGTTGGTATAGCTTGGTGGGCAGTAGCACTAGGTTTTATTGTGATGCACTTAATTGCAGGTTTTTTAGTTACAATAGTATTTCAATTGGCGCATGTAGTCGAAGGACCAGACCATTTTATAACAGATCCTGATGGTGGAAAAATGGATAATACTTGGGCTATTCATCAATTGAAAACAACCTCAAATTTTGCAACACATAATAAAGCGTTGACTTGGTTTGTTGGAGGTTTGACGCATCAAGTAGAACATCATTTATTTCCGAAGATTTCGCATATTCATTATTCTAAAATTGCAAAAATCGTTCAGCAAACGGCTAAGGAATGTAATTTGCCATATTATGAACAGGATAAGTTTGGAAAAGCGATTGTTTCTCACTTGAGAGTGTTAAAGTCTTTTGGTAATATGAATGTTGTACCAGCCTAGGAACACCAATCAAATAACTGACCGATTTTGACGGCTTCTTTTCGCTTAAAATGCACTTTAGAACAATATCTAATGAATTAGAAAATTTGATTTTGTCTCTGTTCTCTCTGCTCTGCTCTCTTTTCTAAAATGTATAACAAATCTTTATACACTACAATCTTCAAATATACTTTCTTCACTCTTTATTCCAAAATTGACAAAAGAATTGATGGAAAATAAAGTCGTTCCTTGTCAGTTCGGGAAAGAACACAAAATAACGATTAGATTAAAACTATTAAAAATTAAAGTTGTTCTACCTTGTGTTGTGATGGCTAATCATTACTAATTATTCATTTTTATAAAATCGAAATAATGAAACAAGTTTCTATTTTTCTATTCACGGTAGCTTTATTCTTTGTATCCTGCGCACCTAAAGCTACACAAGATACTACAACGACGACGACGGCTACAACGACGACGACAACAACTGAAGGTTACGAAACGGTAATCATCAAAGATGGTATTCCAAGTCCTCAGAAGGAAATGCGTGCAACAATCGGTGATACAAAAGTCACTGTTGGTTACGGTAGTCCTTCGGTAAAAGGAAGAACAGTTTGGGGCGATTTAGTTCCTTTTGACAAGGTTTGGAGAACTGGCGCAAATGAAGCGACAACTTTTGAAACATCAACTGCATTGAAAATTCAAGGCAAAGAATTGCCTGCTGGCAAGTACGGATTATTTACGATTCCAGCAAAAAATGGTAAATGGGCTGTTATTTTCAATAGTGTTCACGAACAATGGGGCGGATATAACTATGACGATTCTAAGGATGTGTTACGTGTAGAAGCAACTTCGAAGGAACTCAAAGAAACTGTTGAAGCGATGGAATTCATTATGGAAGGTAATAACTTAGTTTTCCAATGGGATAAATTAGCTGTATCTGTTGAGGTTGGTATGTAATCTTTTCAGTGATGAGTTAAAAAATAAAACCATGTCGATTTTCCAGGTCGACATGGTTTTACTAAATTTAGTTTCCGTTTTTTATAGGTTCTCAACCTATCCTAGTTCCATTTTTTACCGCTTGTTCTGGCTGAATGAGCGTGACCTCTTTATCATCTCCAACGCCACCTAAGACTAAGCATTCACTCATCATATTAGCGATTTGCTTTGGTGGGAAATTCACGACGGCTATTATTTGTTTACCTATTAATTCATTTGGCTGATACAATTTAGTGATTTGAGCAGAGGTTTTACGATATCCAAATTCACCAAAGTCAATAACCATTTTATACGATGGATTCCGTGCTTCTTTGAATATTTCAGCAGAAATAATAGTACCAACTCTCATCTCTACTTTTGTAAAATCAGTCCAATCTAGTTCTTTCTTATTTGTATTATTCATAATCATAGGCTAAGTGTAGTATTTCAAAATTTGTCGAAGAACCAATATTTTTCGCAGAAAAAATGCTTTAACATGCGCCGTTAGCCGATTTCTAAAACTGCGTATCAAGTTTCATCTCAAATTGTGCAGGAATATCTTCATTCGATTCTCCTAAATTCTGACGTAAGTCAATTTCGATTCCTCTAGCAATCGTAGAGATAGGAACATCATTTACAGTTCCCTCAAATGGATTTTCACCCGTTCTACCAATACGCTCCATCGTATGAAATATCCACGCCACTATCACATAAAACGGAATAGAAAACCAAACGAATAAATCTCCTATCAACGGATGAATATCCATTAACTCAGCGCCAATTTCCGCAAATTGAGGAACAAGTGCCAAAGGAAGCATCATCACAAAGATCCACATAAAGAAGTGATTCAACGTAGCGAACTGTCTTGGATAAGGAAAGTTTTTGATGCGCTCACTTTTACCTTGATGTGTAAATAATTGTTCCATTACACCCTCCAATTGCAAAAATGAAAATTCCCAAATCATCCCTTTTTCTTTTAATTCCCTAAGGTGATGCGATTGCAAATATAATAAAGCGGTTTGCTTATTATTTTTGCTCATCACATATTCAAAATCCTCATCAGAAATATAGGGTTTCATGTCTTTTTCTACCGTTGAATATTGTTCTGGCGGTTTAATATCCCATTCTTGATTCGTTTTATCGTTCACTGTCGTTTCCCATGATTTGGGCATACGCATAGCGTGACGCAAAGCAGTCATCCAAGCAATATGACGATGCGTAAGTGTTTTAATTTCCTTTTGAATTTCTGCTTCTGTAAATGGTTTGTCAGCATATTCGTTGGTTAACATATCTTGAATAAACATTCCAAAGGTTCTGGAAGTATTCACTATTCCGCCCCAAATCATCCGAGCTTCCCAAATTCTACCATAAGCGGCATTATTTTGAAAACCAATCACAAAGGCTACCGCAGTGCCAATCAACGCCAAAGGTGTCCAGGGAATTCTTAACCAATGTAAGTCAAAAAAGTAATAAACAGAAACACAAGCCACAATGATTCCTATGAATAAATAGGTTTCATATCGTGTCCACCTCACCATTTGTGACGTAGAGTAAGTCTTTTTTGTAAACATATTTTTAATTTATATTTTCGTTCCGTGTACCATCGAATGAATTCGATAAGGTGTTCAACTATTATGGCTTCACCTAGTCGAATAAATTCGACGATACTAGTAAGTCTCGAAAATACGTTTTTGTTTACATTTAACTTGATTAACCCTTATTTTCTTGATGTCTCAAATGCCCAGGCAACCATTTTTTAGTCTTCATGATCGCTTTGACTTCTTCATAACTCAGCGGATAAAAACCATGAGAATCAACTCCAGCATCAAAAGCTAATTGGTGTTCCAAATCGGGTAAAGTCCCGTGACTATGTCCGTAAAGGTGCCAATTGCCCCTGCCCTCGCCTCGCCAAGTTCGCATCGCATAATGAAAAAGCACAATGCGCTGATAGCCACCTTGACCTTCTAGGTCTGGTACTTTCAGTTCATAATATTCTTTTATCCATTCAAATTTCTTTCGATGTTGAATAGCGGAACTTTCGTGATTTCCTGCAATCAAATGGATTTTACCATTCAATCTATCCAGAATGGCTTCTAGCTTTTCTTTATGCGTCAATGCAAAATCACCTAGATGATAAACCGTGTCTTTCGGTTTTATTTTTTCATTCCATCGCTCAATTAGAGCTTCGTTCATTTCTTGAACATCTTTGAAAGGACGATTGCAGAATTTTATAATATTATCATGTCCAAAATGATGATCGGAGGTAAAGTATATATTTGCCATTATTTATTTGGTCTAGTTTTTTTCAAATCAACTCTTTAACCGTTATTTGCTGCCAATTAGTTCAATTCATATAGTAACTCTATTTTTTTATAAGTGGCAGTTTAACGTACCTTCACTAAGATATCACTACTAAATATCTAAATAAAAAATAAAATGAAAAAACTATCTTTTCTAATTATCTTGATTTCAGCATTTTGTGCTAATCTATCGGCGCAAAACCTAACTGACATTTTCATAAATGTTGATACACTTTTCATGCCTGGCGCTACTCCTGGGCATTTATCGCCTATTAGTCCAAATGTTACGCCGATAGTATCGAGCAGTCCTTGTAATACTCCTCGCTATAACTACTCCGTAGCGACACAATATCAAAATGGTCGAGTAATCGCTATTGCTCATGAAGCATTATTGTCCAATAATAGTATTAATTCGTATGACAATTTAACCTTTCTAACAAATGCTATTACTTGGTTAAATGCTGGAAATAAGCGAGTTACCTTAAAGGAAGGTTGGATTAATAATGGTAATATTAGCACTTTAAAAAACACATTAATCGCTGATAATTATACGTTTAATACGCTGAATGGAAACATTACGAGCGCGTCGCTAGCGAATACTGATGTGCTGATTTTAGGAAACGACTGGAACGGTTCGCAACCTTATTTAGCGTCAGAATTAACTGCTTTGGATACTTACGTAGCGAATGGCGGTTCTATATTCATTGCAGGTTTAGGATGGAGTTGGCCCAATGCGTTGAGTCAGTATCCGATGAATGCCGTAGCCAATTTATTTGGTTTTGAATTTACGACAGACGCCATTTATGACCCTAGTGCTAATATTAATGGTGCGCCCAAATTGTATAATCTTTATCCTGATAACTTAAATACGACAGTAACGCCTTATTGTCCTTCACCGTTTTTAGGTACTAATTTCAAGCGAGGCGATAACTTACGAGTTCTTCGATTAGCCGTTTCTACAACAGGAGAATTTACACAACAAAGTGGCGGAATCAGCGCAACAGCTGTTTTATTAGACCAATGGATGGCGGATATTAATGAGCTTTACGGAAGAGAATATTCTGTTAGGTTTGAAATCATTCCAACAAACAATCAATTAATTTTTCTAGACGCAGCGACTGACCCGTGGGGCACATTGCCTGCTGGTTCTGGCGGCTGCACGAATGCAAATATTATATTAAGTCAGCAAGCTAGTGTGATTGATAATGTTGTCGGTTCGGCAAATTATGACATTAGTCATGTGATTGCAGGAAGTCCATTTGGCGGTGGCTGTGCAGGAAGTTTAAAATCTGGTTTGTCAGGAGGATTAAATATTCCAGTTACTCGACATGAGATAGGACATCAATTGGCTCAATCTCATACAATAAATCATGGTGACAATAGCAATTATGAACCAGAAAATGGTGCTTGGACTATTCAAGGTGGAAATTCTCAAGGACATGCGCACGCTGTATCTTATCATCAATTGGCAAACTTTTTATTCAATCAAATTCCCACAGTAGGAAATAAAATCCCAACAGGAAATGCTATTCCTTCTGTCGATGCAGGTGCCGACGTTTTCATTCCAATTAGCACACCTTTTACGTTGACAGGTATTGCAAGTGACGCAGATGCAAATGATAATTTGACTTATGTTTGGGATAATATGAACCCTGGAATCGCTCAAACCATTCCTGTAACCGACGATTCACAAGGCGCAATATTTATGCGTTTGCTTCCTGATGCGAATGCTAGTAGGACTTTTCCAAAGATGAGCGATGTTATTGCTAATAATAATTATAATACACAAGAACAATTGCCGACTCAAGCCCGAGTCATGGACATCAGGTTGACCGTCAATGACAATCATCAGATTTCATATAATGGTCAAATGGTTAATGCCAGTGGTAGTAATTCTGATGATGTGCAAATTATAGTTGCCGATGCTGGTCCTTTTGTGGTCACTAGCCAAAACACAACTGGAATTATTTATACTGGAAATTCAAATCAAACAATCACTTGGGATGTAAATGGAACAAATACGCTTCCTATTAATACTCAAAATGTAGTGATTAGCCTTTCTACGGATGGCGGTTTCACTTATCCGACTGTTCTTTTGCAAAGCACTGCTAATAATGGTTCTGCGACCGTGACAATTCCTAATATTACGACGAGTTCAGCGAGAATAAAAGTGTCTGCGGTCAACAGTATTTATTTTGATATTAATACGGATAATTTTGAGATAGAAATGTCGAATTCCAATTATGATCAAAAATTAAATGGCTCTTCTATCAAAATACAACCTAATCCTGCAAAAAATTCTTTTGAAGTATATTTCTCTCAGCCATTCAATTATAAAGCAACGTTATATGATGCGAAAGGTGCTTTAATATTGGAACAATCAAATAACAATCATTTTGATGTTTCTAGCTTTTCAGAAGGTTTATATTTACTAGAAATTACCGATTTGAATTCTAATCAAAAAGCGACAAAGAAGATTATTATTTCTAAGAATCATTTTTTTATAGAAATTACTCTTGTTTCTGTACATTTTCATTGTCAAACACAGAGACACAAAAGTACGGAGAAAGTTAGTGCTGAAAATCAATTAGGAATGAGTTAACTCTTCGTCTTTGTCTCTCTGTGCCTGCCTTTATCGGCAGACAGGTTCATTTTTTTCATTTTGTACAGTAATATGGTCTTTTATCCAAGACCTGTAGGAATCATGCTTTGAAGGTTGACATCAATAATTCGAAAGCCGTTTGTAGACCTTTACCAAAATTTTGTCCTTTGCTCTGCGAGTAG
>CAZMEH010000826.1:0-4099 GCA_964564885.1 uncultured Saprospiraceae bacterium
TAATTTTATTGGAAAAATCAGTTGCATTTTCTGATTTCAACTTTAATACTTGCGTATCAATTGGCAAATCATAATTACTTTTCAAAAAATCTTCGGCATAACCGACAGGTTCGTCAGAAGGATCATTTACTGGAATATATTCGACTTCCCATTCCAATAATGTCGGATTCCAATCCTGTTGTTCAATCAATCGAGATGACATCCATTCACCTAAATTCCCGTCCATTGAACCAGCAGATATAGTAATCGCCTCACTAATTAATGCTGCGATTGTCTCTGAAATATTATCTAAATCAAAATCTACCAAATAACAATCTAAGGTATAATATATCGAAGGGTTTGATGATTTAGCCACTTCTCCTACTAGTAAAACCACGGGTTCATTCGCTTCATAATAGCGTTGAGATGGTTTTGGAAGCAATTTAAATGTAATCTCTTCTTTTGCTAATGCGGGATATTTATATTCAGATTTACCGTTTTGAATGGCTTCTGCTGAGTTTTTCTCCGTTTTTCTAATTTCAATCTCGCTATTTAATACAAATAAAGCATCTTGCAATTCATCGAATGTATTCAAAAAGTCAACAGATAAACCATTCGCAAAATTCGTAGAAAATTCAAAAATGCCTTCCGTTGTTTGATTTGATTGAATAATGCCCGTGTTTTCCATCAGTTTATCCAAGTCGCTAATCGTAAATCGATTGATGAATTGTAACACATCATCTGCTCTAGGATATTCTTTTTCTTGACCAATCGGTGGATGAGCAGACAACATATATTTGTACCAGTCTGCAAAAAGTTGGTGTTTTTTTGATAAAATATGACGATGATTTTCATCATATTCTGCTTGAATATCATTGAGCGCAGACAAAGTTAATGCGGCATCCAAAAATGCGCTGTCAACATCATCGTCGGTAAGTAACCGTTTTAAATCGGTTGAAAATTCTGCACTTGCAGCACCATTAGCGGTAGTATTATTTTTTACCTGCTGCGTTTCTAATTGCCAAATTGTTCCGCCTGTCTTTGCATTAAAAGTTTTGCCATGACGTGCTTCTTCAAACTTCGCTTTAACATCTATTTTCTTACCCAACAATCTATCAAACTGTATCGCTTCTAATAAATCTTCAAATTGATTCTGATTATCTGGTGCAATCTTATTCGCCAAAAACGCAGACAATGCTTCCGTTCCTGTATTGCCTAAAGTGACTGCGGTATCTTTATTTTCTAATGTATCAACATTACTATTTTTTCCTAATTCTATCGAACTATAAAATAAAAATCGTTCTGGAAATATGCCCCTTTTATTATTTATAATCCAGTTATATTCTTTCTCGAAAGCATCTACTCGGTTCATTCCTTCAAAGGCAGGCGACTGCTCATAAAACGACGTCATCTCTTTTGCATAGCTTTCTTTGCTATGCCAACCATAGACTTCATAGCTTACTTTCTCATTCGCAATTGCTTCATTTTTATCAAAAAAACTAAAAACACCTTTACAGTTTGGAAAGAAACCTGCAAATGTTTCATTTCCATAACCCAATGCCGTCAACGGTTCATCGAAGAATGTTTCCCAATACGTTCCTTTTTCACCGTTTAATAACCAATCTTTCAGTTGATAAGTTCTTCCCATTGCTCGAAATGGTTTCGACAAAACAGCATCTTTTTTAATCACATCAACAGGCAACGGAATCGTTATTTTGTTACGAATAACACTCGTCGGCGTGTCTTCATCCCATAAATAATCGCTTTCTATTACCCATTTTTGACGCTTCTCTCCTACTCGCTTAACGACTAGCCAGCGATTAGGAACAGCAGGATATTTCTGCTTTAATTTTCCGTCAACCATGGTTTTGATTGGTGCAATCAATTGTTTTGGCAATATGAAATGAAGATGAACACCTTTATCTAGAATTAGATTTTGGTTCTGGAATGGCTGCGACAGGATGTTTTCGCTTAGATATGGATTGTCAGAATTGACTGTAATTCCTTTACTTTTATCAAAGTAAGGAATAGAGCTAAAATTAGCCGATGCTTCCGCTACATTAGTTTCTTTTGGAAGATGTAAGCAGTTTATTTGAAAAGGTACTACTAATGTTTTCATTCGTTTTTTTCGGAAGTTCGTTGTCTTGCGTTTATTAAGTCTCTAATTTATGAATAAATTTTAAGTATTGGTGAGATTTTTTTGATTTTTGATTTTTTGTTGATCGATTAAACGATATTTTAGATTCTAAAATTTTCAATTATTAAAAGACAAGAGAACCTGTTGAAGCATTCATCATAATGGTAATTCTTAAATTATTACCTTGCAGCCGCAATGAAATCACACGAAACGACATATGAAGAATTATGGAAACGTATTTTATCTAAAGCAGATAAAATAGCATTGCAGCACATTTATAAGTATTTTTACCCAAAACTGTATCAGTATGCACTAAAATTAACAGTAAATCAAGCAATGGCAGAAGATGCAGTTCATGATACTTTTTTGTATTTATGGCAACATCGAAAGCAAATAGGAGAAATACAATCCGTACAGTTTTACTTGATTCGTTCGGTTCGAAATGCTTGCTTAAAGTTGATTAAGAAAAAGAACCGTTTAACTCATATTGATGATGTTACAACTCATATTGATTTAATGATCTTACCATCGGAGTTGGAATTTAAAAATGTCAATGATGATGTAAAAAAACGGATTAAAGAAGCATTGAATAGTTTATCTGCTCGGCAACGGGAAATTATTTACCTCAAATTCTATAATAACCTTGACTATGAAGAAATTGGTAAAATATTAAATATAAACTACCAATCCGTCGTTAATCATGTCTATAAAGGCATTCAAAAATTAAGAAAAGCGGAAACCTTACAGTTTTTCAGACATTTAGAATAAAGAATTTACACCTAAACAGAGTATAGAAAAAATTGAAGTTACTCTATGCTTTAGACGATGAGTAAAAAAATGAACATACACGATATTTTAAAAGATAAATCTTTTCTCGGTTGGTTGAATAAATCCAATGAAGAAGATGCGGCTAAGTGGGAAAAATGGCGAACGGAAAACCCAAAGAATGATGAATTATTGGAAAGTGCAAAATTGATGAGTAATGGTTTTCAATTTGAAAAAAATGAAATGCCTGACCATCAAATCAATAGTAGTTGGAATAGTTTTGCTGATAAACTAGATGATAACACCCAAATAGAAACTAGGATTTATCCATTAAGAAGACAGATATTAAGAATAGCAGCAGCTATTTTGTTATTAACAGGAAGTTGGACTTTGTATCAATATTCATCATCGACAGGAGAAACTATCACCGTTGAAACAGCAGCTAATGAAATCAAAACGATTGAATTACCTGATGGTTCAACCGTTAAAATGAATACAAATTCTAAGATTGAATATATTAAGAACTGGGAAAAAATAAAAACTAGAACAATCACACTTATTGGAGAAGCTTATTTTCAAGTTAAAAAACAAGACAAAGGTTCAGTCTTTCAAGTTAATACTGGAGGTGTGACCATTGAAGTAGTTGGGACAGCTTTTAATTGTAATAGTAAAAGAGAAAATCCGATTATCAGCCTAACAGAAGGCAAAATAAATCTTCGTAAAGAGAATACAACAGCTCAATCGCTTGTTGCTGGTCAAACCGCTTTATTCGATAAAACTAAAAATGCTTTTGCAATTTCAACGGATAAAACAAATTATTGGTCATCATGGATTAATCAAGAATGGTCATTTGGCGATGGTGTTTCAATGGGCGAAGTTATCAATCGAATTGAAGAAACCTTTAATGTTACTTGCGAAGTTTCGGATGAGTCTATTTTACAAAAAAGAGCATCAGGAGATGTTTCTATTGAAAATAAAGCTGTTTTATTGGAAGCATTATCATTTTTATTGGATTTAGAAATTGTTGAAAAAGATGGAAAAATAATATTTAGTTTGGATAAAAAACCGAATTAGTTCAAAGGGTCGGACGCCTTAGGAACGCCAATAGAATAAGTTACGGGTTTTAGCAACGTTAATTTTTTCTTTAACGAGTTAAAAAATCTCTGCATAGCCTAGCTCTGGAGCTATTTTTTAAGGAAGTTAAAGGAAAAAAGAACC
>CAZMEH010000827.1:0-19958 GCA_964564885.1 uncultured Saprospiraceae bacterium
TGTTATTGAAAGATGTTTAGGTCTTAGGTAGTAAGTAGTAAGTAGTAAGTAGTAAGTAGTAAGTTTTTTTATTGTTAGGTTTTCTAGGATAAGACATCTACGACCTACTACTTATTGCCTATTACTTACTACTTAAAACCTAAGACTTACTACTTAATCAAAAACGACTGTTCTATTATTGTAAGCTAGTATTTTGTGTGATAAATCTTTAGAGATGGCTTTTGACAAAACGATTTTTTCGATGTCCTTTCCTTTTCTAATATAATCCCGAACCTCTTCTTTATGGCTAACGTGAGCTACTCCTTGCTCAATAATTGGTCCTGCATCCAAATCTGCTGTAACATAATGTGCAGTTGCTCCAATAATTTTCACACCACGTTTGTGCGCTGAATGGTACGGTTTTGCACCAACGAAAGCAGGCAAAAAAGAGTGATGAATATTGATGATTTTATTTGGATAATGAGTAATAAAACTATCCGAAATGATTTGCATATAACGTGCAAGAACGATTAAGTCTACTTTGTTTTCGGCAAGTAATTGAAGTTGCTTCGCTTCTTGTTCCGCTTTATTTGTTTTTGTAATTGGAATGTAGAAAAAAGGAATATCGAATTGATCCGCAATATGTTTGAGGTTTTCATGATTACTGATAATCAATGGAATTTCAATATGCCATTCGCCAGATTTGTAACGATAAAGTATGTCATACAGACAATGTGAAAGCTTTGTAACAAAAACAGCAACACGTTTTTTGTAATCCGAAAAATGCAAAGTGAATTGAATATTGAATTTCTTTGCAATTAATGTTGCAAAGTATTCTTCAATTTTATCCTTACTAATCTGAAAATCATCAATCTCCCATTCTACCCGCATAAAAAACTGCTTTGAATTCTGATCGGTATATTGATCCAGATAGACAACATTTCCATTGTTTTCATATAAAAAATCTGTAACCGCACGGACAATCCCAATTTTGTCAGGGCAATGTATCAACAATACTGCTGTATTTTTTTTCATATTATATTAATAAATGGATAATCCCGAGATTTCCACCGACCTATCGGGGCAGGCGGGACAAGTTTGATTTGACAACGATTTTTTTGCTAAATTGTCAATGAGGTTATTTATATAACTTCAATTATTGATACACAAATATCCAAAAAAGTTTATTCCAAAAAAATGTTCTGTAAAAGTAGTAAACTGTTAGGTGAACTTTATATATTCAGCTCAAATTAAAACATAAAAATATTGAAAATTTCTAATATTCTAGCCATTTCATTACTATCAATTACCATTATTTTCCTTGCTTACGGTGTCGAACGAACTGAAAGCCTTTGGTTATTAGGTAGTTTTTCAATAGCATTTTTAAGTTATGGTTTTTTGAATTTTAAAAATGAAAATAGTTTTACAAATGTTAAAACGGTACTTACTATTGGTATTTTGATTCGAGTTGTTTTGGTATTTGTAGTACCTAATTTGTCGGATGATTTTTATCGTTTTGTCTGGGATGGGCGATTGCTCAACCATGGTATAAATCCATTCTTAGAATTGCCATCTTATTATATTGAGCAGCATTTGCATAGTGATTTTTTGACGGCAGATTTATATGAAAACCTTAATTCTCAAAACTATTATACCGTTTATCCGCCTGTGCTACAAGCTGTTTTTGGTGTGGCAACTTTCTTATTTCCTAAAAGCATTTTTGGAAGTATTGTAGTAATGAAAACCTTTTTACTGCTTTTTGAAATAGGAAGTATAGTGTTGATTATGCGTTTATTAAAGCATTTTAAAATGCCAAAAGAAAACGTCTTGTTATACGCATTAAATCCTGTTGTAATATTGGAAATAGTCGGCAGTATTCATTTTGAAGGCGCAATGATTTACTTTTCATTATTAGCTATTTGGTTATTAGTTAGAGAAAAATGGCATTTGTCCTCATTGTCAATAAGCGTAGCTATAGTTGCAAAATTATTGCCTCTGATGTTCTTACCATTCTTATTAAAACGCTTACGCTGGCGAAGCATTCCTTATTACATTGCTGTCGCTGGTGCTGTAATATTACTATTTATACCATTATTAAATGAAGCATTTATAACAAATATTAGCGAAAGTGTTGAATTGTATTTTAATAGTTTTGAATACAATGGCAGTATATATTATATATTACGTTGGATAGGTTACGAGACGGTTGGCTATAATTGGATTTCGATTATAAGTCCGTATTTGACGCTATCTATATTTGTAATTGTGATGTTGGCCGCGTTGCGAGTCAAAGAACGAGGTCAAAGATATTTTGCTCAAAATATGCTTTTTGCATTGACTGTTTTCTATCTATTAGCTACTACGGTTCATCCATGGTACATTACTTCTATGGTTGCTTTTGGTGCGTTAACTCGTTTTCGTTATCCGATGATTTGGTCAGGTTTGATATTTTTTACTTATATTAATTATGGGTACGAGCCGTTTCGGGAAAACTTAGCAATTGTTACTATCGAGTATGTTATTTTGTTTGGAATGATTGGGCTTGAATTATTTTCTAAATATCGCTCATCGAAAAAAACATCCATTTGATGTACGAAATCGTGCCTCAAATCCAATAAGTCACAATATGATTAACCATCTCAACAAATTATTGTTACCTTTAAAGACGTTATGGTTGCGGCGAACAATTGTAGCTATTGTACCGCTAATGTTAGCAGCTAATATTTTGTCACAGGTAGGAATCCCGAGATTTCGGGACGAGTTATCTGTGCTACTTTTAAAAAATTTAAAAATCAATCAAATATAATGATGCAACGAAATTTAACATCTGTAGCCATATTTACGGTTATCTCTTTAATTGTTTTAATTGGCTTATCAAGTAGTATTTTTTTAACTATCGACGCAGGTAAAAGAGGTGTCATTTTCAAAAGATTCAGTGGCGGTTTAGATAAGGAAAATATTTACCAACCAGGTTTTCATACAATTGCACCTTGGAACAACGTATATGTTTATGATGTTCGAGAAAAGCAGTTGGAAGAAAAAATGAAAGTACTTTCTAATGATGGTTTGGAGATTGGAATGGACGTAACTGTTCGTGTAAATCCTCAATACGATAAGATTGGTGATTTGCATGAGAAATTTGGTGATAATTACCTGAATTCATTGGTTAGCCCAGAGGTTCGTTCGTCTGTTCGCAAAATCCTTGGTAGATACAAGCCAGAAGAGTTATATTCAACAAAGCGTGATGAAGTTCAGCAATTAATTCAGAAAGATTTAGCGGAAAGTTTAGCTGTGAATTATATTGATTTGCGTGCTACTTTGATTCGTGACGTGTCTTTGCCAGACAAGGTGAAAGCAGCTATTGAAGATAAGTTGGAAGCAGAACAGCAGTCTAAAAAATACCAATATACGTTAGAAAAAGAACGTAAGGAAGCGGAACGTAGAGTAATTGAAGCGCAAGCAAAAGCAGATGCGAATCGTATTTTGAATGCTTCTTTAACAGACAAAATCTTAAAAGATAAAGGTATTGAAGCAACACTTAATTTAGCTAAATCTGAAAATACAAAAGTAGTTATCGTTGGTGGAAGCGATGGTTTACCATTGATTTTAGGAGGAAACTAATACAGGTTGTTCAATAATTGAATTGTTCAGATTGTTTTTGAATAATTATAATAATTAGAAATCCGTTAGTCCAAATCACAAGATTTGAGCTAACGGATTTTTTTGTAATTTTTAAAACTGAGTTAACGTTCACTAAATACCTATTACCTATTACCTAAAAAGTAATCTTTGCACTTAAGATATGAGAATTATTAGCATTTCTCTGATAGTCTTCAAAAGTCCGCTCTGATTTATCAAAAGCATTTGTGACTCCAATAGGATTGAAGTTGAAATCTACATTGCCAATTGAGGTTTGAATATTCATGTTCTTATTTCTTAGAAAATTATCCATTAACAACAAGCCCATCGTTGCGCCTGTAGAAGCAAAAACTAAAGCAATTTCACTTTTAAAATCACTAAAAACCAAGTAACCGACACCAATCCCAAGTAAACCACCAGCAATTTCAGACAATCCAATGTAAGAAGCTTCGGCAGTTGAATAATTATAATCTTTAGTTCTATGCAAACCATAAGCAAGACCACCAGCAGAAAGTAAACTTATACTGCTTAAAGTTATTTTTACTTCGTTATCACTAAGGTCATCAAATGCTAAATCTGCCGCTGTTCCTGCATATAAGCCGCCTAGTATACCATAAGCATTTGTTACAATAACATCACCATTGGTCATAGTCGGCATTTTTTGAAAAATCTTGTGACCTGCATACATTCCAGCCCCAGAACCCAACAATGTAAGTGTCGCTAGTCTATTAATCTCTTTAGTCGATCCTGTGTTTTCGTTTATGGTAAGTGCTGCTGTAGTTGCGCCATATCCTGCGCCCCAAACGCTACCTGTCGCAATCATTCCAACATTGCTCAGTGACAAATCATATTCTTGAGTCAACTTCATCAATCCAATGCTTTCTATTAATCCAAATGCCATTGGAGCAGCTAACCTACTGTCAGCATAACTATTCTCATCAACTAAGCCTTTAATCAAAAAACCATGTCCAATTCCTGTTCCTGTACCAATAGAATAGGCTCTTGCCATTGGTTTCGTTACTTCTTTATCTTTAGTTAAGAAGAATGGGACAAAGAAACTACTCCCTCCAACTAACATATAAGTAGCTACCACAGCTCGTGGATTATCTAGTTCCAAATTTACAAAAGAAGACCAGCCGTAGAAACCCAAACCAGAAATAGTAGAAGAAACTAAGAGTTCTTGTCTACCGCTTTGGTCAATGTCTGATGAAATAATTTGTATGCCCGTCTCTTCTATGGCTTTACAAAGTTGGTCTAGCTCACTCTGCGTCAGTGTTTTTCTATCAATGTATAATTTGTCATCAGTTTTATAAATGATTTCCATTAAGTAATTATTCTCGTCACTAGAGAAAACCATTGCTTGTTGAAACTCTTTATAGTCGGCAAACATCGGAAGTCTTTTAGCTAATTTGCTATCAATAATTTCTAGTTTTCCGCAAAGTTGCACCGCATTGCTTTGTGCATTTAAACTAAATGTAATAGTAAGTAATAGTAAGATCCCAAAAATTAAATTTAAGTTTTTCATGTTCTATTGATTTCTATTTTTTTAAAAGCTGTCAAACAGCTTCATAATATGTCCGCAAGGTAAGTCGCAATTTTCAACAAAATTAATCGAAATGTAATACTGTTATTTTTTTTTTTAGTATTAAGTAATTTTATTTGTTCCATTTTGGGAAAATTACGATTTATAATGAATAATAGATTGTTGCAAATAGATATTCCTTCATTTTACTAAAATTATATTTCTGCTTCAAAAAAAACTACAACACAATATTTTTTAATAAAATTTGGTGTCAAACCTGTTAATTTGATGCTTCATGAGCTGTAAAGCCGTTATACAGGTTGTTGTTTTAGGTATCTGATTATCATATGATTATATATTATAAAATAATTAATATTTATTTTAAAGTTTTTCAATTTTATATCACATTATATCAAAATATTTTATAGTTTCACGTATAATTTGTTTAAAAACTCCCGCTAAAACTACTTATAAGTGCTTGATTTTCAAGGCAAAGCCTATTTTTGTTTTGGTCCCTAAACCTTGGAGCAGAAATTAAAACAGTTGAAGTATTGGAGTTCTACTCACGAGGCTCAATCGAGTAATACCAATGGTTTGTGAAGAGATTAGCAGTGCGGTTTCAAACAAGTTCTTATACAGTATTTCCTATTTCTAATCACGTCCCATCCTTAATATAATGAAGGGCGCAAAAAAATACTTATGAAGAATAAGTTACTAATATTACTATTATGCTTAATTTTTGTCAGTTTATATTCTACAAATAGTTACGCTCAATCTATATTGATAAGTGGAAAAGCAATTGATCAAGCTACATTTGAGCCATTAATTGGAGCAAGTGTGTTTGTTAAAGAAACCACAAACGGAACAATTACCGATGAAGGAGGTGAGTTTTTAATGTCTGTCAATAGACCTTTGCCTTTTACAATTAGCGTCAGTTACACGGGTTACAAAACAACTGAAATAGAAGTTACTAAAAAAAATAAAGAGCGTTCTATTACAATTCGCTTAGAAGTAGGTATTGACTTTAATGAAGTTGTTGTATCGGCTTCGAGAAGAAGTGAAAAAGCGCAAGATGCTCCTGCGGCGATTAACTTAATGGAAGCTCGTCAATTAGAAAATGATGTTACTGGTAATCCAATATTATCATTAAGAAATCAAACAGGTGTTGAAGTTCAGCAAAATGGTGTAAGTTCAGCTCATATCAGTTTGAGAGGGCGTGTCGCAGCATTTCAGACCGAAACATTTGTTATTGCAGATTATCGTACTATTACTTTACCAAGTTTAGGTGCTATTCAATACGGTCAACAGCCTTTGGACGCTATTGATATTGAACGTATTGAGGTAGTAAGAGGCCCTGCAGGTGCATTATATGGTCCAGGTGTTGAAGCGGGTATTGTTCACTTTATTTCAAAAGATCCATTTAGACATAAAGGAACAACGGTAAGCGTTGGCGGAGGAAGTCAAAGTCAAGTGCAAGTTGCTTTTCGTCATGCAAATACTACATTTGATAAGAAGTTTGGATATAAAATCACAGGTTTTTATCGTCAAGGAAGAGAGTTTGAAATAGATACAACTAATGCTGTATCTGCTGGTTTGTTAGCAGGTTATCCAGATACTGTTGTTAGTTCTCTTGATGGTTCTTTTGTGTCTGACAAAGTATTAGATTATGATATTAAAAGTTTCGGTATTAATGTATCTGCTGAATATAAATTTTCGTCAAAGACCTCTTTGATAGGTACTGCGGGTTATGGTCAACATAACGGTCTAAGCAGAGTATCGCAAGGTCATGGTTATACAAGAGCAGGTAAACCATTTGCTCAACTGAGGTTTAAATCAGGTAACTTTTTTGCCCAAACTTTCTGGTCAAAACAGATGGGTGGCGATGGATCAAGTTGGTTGTATGGAACTGGAAGAACGGTTGTTAATGAGATTGGACAAGTGGAAGCACAGGCTCAATACAGCATGAATCTAATGGAAGATAAGTTAAATTTGGTTTTTGGTGCAGATTATCGAGATAACTTTATTTCTACTGAAGGAACGCTTAATGGCCGTTTTGAGGATGCAGATGAATATAGGATTTATGGTGCATATGTTCAAGGGAAGTTAATTATATCTCCCAAAATTGATTTTATTGGTGCGGCTCGTATCGATAGGTTTACTGCTTTGGACAAGACCGCAGCATCTCCAAGATTGGCTTTAGTACTCAAACCAAAATCTAATCATACGGTTCGGTTGACCTGGAACAAGGCAGCAGGTGCGCCATTATCGTTGAACTTACACGGTGATTTTGCAGCAGCAAATAGAGGTGCATTCCTTGTTTGGTCACATGCTGGAATTAATCCTTTGACTTTTGATGATCAAAAAGTATATAGTTTTATTACAAGACAAATTTATGATGATTTAAACTTGCCATTGGCAGCGGCTTACGGCGCAGCAACACAAGGTTTAGCAGCATCAGGACAATTACCGGCGGGCTTGATTAGCTACTTAGCGAGCGAAATAGGAAGCGTTACAGGTTCAACCACAGGCGCACCTACTTCTGTTCCGTTAGCGAGAAATGCTTTAAAAATGTCTGTAACAAATATGTATGAAATTGGTTATAATGGTGTTTTACAAGGTAAATTTGCTTATTCAATTGATGCTTTTTATAATCAACGTACCAATAATTTAACACCAATTACAGTTGGTTCTCCTTTTGTGGTTTATCCTACGGCAGGACAGGATTTGTCTGCAATAGTTGCTAGCACATTGAGTGCGGATTCATTAGCTCAATACGGCTTAACGCCAGCAGCAATGGCAGCTATTTACCAATCAGCCATTGAGACATCAACACAGAATGCAGCAGGTGTTTTTTCTCCTTTAGGGTTGATTAGTGCGGACCAATCTCCAACTGGTCAGACATTGGATGCGGCATTTTATAATATTGAGTCAATGGAGTATTTTGGATTAGATTTAAGTGCAAAATACTACGTTAATAATAATTGGGTTTTTTATGCTAATTATTCTTGGTTAAGTCAGGTTTATTGGGAAGAAGCTAAGTTAAGCGGTTTGGAACAAACTACTCCATTTTCTTTGAATATGTCAGGTAATCGAGCTAGACTGGGTACGGAGTATTTACCTAAAACAGGCATGAATGCAAGTGCAAGTGTCCGTTACACAGGTGCTTTCCAAACGATAAATAGTGACTGGACAGGTGATGTTCCTACTTCAACAATTGTTGATCTAGGTATTGGATATGGTTTTACATCTGGCTTACGTGTTAATGCAACCGTAACAAATGTTTTAGATGCTAATAATCAATCCATTGCACATGCTACCTCTATTGGTCGTTTGATTTTAGGAAAAATAACTTATACGTTTAAATAATGTAGAAGTCAGAAGTCAGATTGTTCACGAGTTCTCGGGACTGTCAGAGCGTTCGTTTTACTTAGTGAAGAAAGAGTATTATGGTGCACCTTATTTATATTCCTTCACTTACTGTCAGATTCTAATAGAAAAGAAAATAGGTTTATCAATTAAACAATTGATAAACCTATTTTTTATGTAAAACATTATACTGCTTAACGAGTAATTACAAGTATTCTCCTGACAGCCGCAGGCGTTCTGACAGCGGAGCGTTCTCACCTCCGACTTCTCCTTACGATATTTTAGGAAAAACAAACGGTGTACTTCTTGCAATAATTCCACCGCCAATGACATGATCGCCTTCATAGAAAACAGCTGACTGACCAGGCGCAACACCTTTGACATTTGCATGAAAATCAACTTCTATTTGACCGCTTTCAATCGTGCGAAGTGTACCCATAACGCCAGGATCATTGTATCTAATCTGTGTTACTGTTTCAATTCCTTCTGGAATAGTTGGATATTTCATCGAATTAATACCACCGACTTTCATCGTGTTTTTGAACAAATCTTCTACTTTACCCAAAACAACGGTATTTGTCTCTGGAATAATCTTAGTTACAAACGCAGGATGACCCAAAGCAATACCTAAGCCTTTACGTTGTCCAACGGTATAAAAAGGATAACCTTGATGTGTTCCTAACACTTTCCCATTTTTGTCTACAAACTTTCCGCCAGCTACTCTTTCTTCTAAGCCTTCCACTCTATGTTTCAAAAAATTACGATAGTTGTTGTCTGGAACAAAGCAGATTTCATAGCTTTCTGCTTTCTTAGAAAACTCTTCGTAACCTAAATCATGCGCCAATTGACGAACTTCTGATTTGAGCATCATCCCAATAGGAAACTTTGTGCGAGCCAAACATTCTTGGTTTACGCCCCAAAGTACATAGGATTGATCTTTTTTCAAATCCCGACTTTTTGAAATAAAATGGCGACCATTCGCTTCTTGTATATCTGCATAATGACCAGTGACAATAAACTCACAGTCCAAAGCATCCGCTTTTTTAACTAAAGAATTCCATTTGATGTGTGTATTACACAAAACACAAGGATTTGGCGTACGTCCAGCCAAGTATTCTTCTACAAAATTATCAATTACATAATCGCCAAAATCTTCTCGAATATCAACAATGAAATGATGAAAACCTCTATCTACAGCAATGCCACGAGCATCATTAATAGAATCTAAACTACAACAGCCCGTTTCTTTCTTAGAACTGCCTGAGTTGGCATAATCCCATGTTTTCATGGTAATACCAATAACTTCATAACCTTGTTCGTGCATCATCAATGCGGCTACTGTACTATCAATTCCTCCACTCATCGCTACCAGTACCCGTCCGTGCTTACTCATCTCTTTCTTTTTAGTGATTGGTTATTAAGTCGTACCGTCGAATTTATTCGACTAGGTGTAATTGCTAATATTTGATAATTAGCATTCGACTAATATACAATCTTATAATTTTTATGATTTGATATGTCTTGAGACATTCAAATCTAATTTTTCTAATATTATCAACTAAGTAACAAAATTAAACTAAAAACAGTTTGCAATGAAAGAAAACAACTTTAAAATCAATATTTCAATTATAAACTGTTTAGGTTCTTTGAAAATCATTGTGAAAGCTTCAAGAATTAGCTGACTACACACGGCTGACGACAAGTCATTTTTATTGCTAATTTTTAGAGAACCACTGCCTACTGTTTACTGCTTACTACCAACTGCGACTGCCTACTTTGATTTTTGCTCCAAGTTCTTTCAATGTTGGTCGATGAACGACGTGTTTATCATCAAAACTAGTTTCTTCTACCTTTAAACCCAATTCTTTCATTTCGGTTCTAAAAAAAGTAACCCGTTGTTCCGTTAAAAACTGATCTTGAAGTCCGTAAATGAAATAAATATCCTTTGCATCAATATATTCTTGAATTTCCTTGTAGTTCACATCCTCTGGAATACGACCAGCCCAAGCGATTAGATTGTTGCAAGGACGACATCGAGATTGAACCCAACGAAAAGCAGTCGCAACGCCTTGCGAAAATCCCATGATGGTAATCTGCACCTCATCGCTCATTTGCGGAACATATTTATCATAGACGATATCTAACCAATTGCATTGATCATTGATTTCGTGCAATCGATCGCCCTTTGTCATCCAAGAAGCAGCGACTTCTCCCGAAAAATTTCCACCAAAATAAAAACGTGATAAGCCTTCTGGCGCAACGACAAAAGTCTCTTCATCCAAGACCTCTTCAAATTTAGTAATGAATTTACTAGCCAATTGACCGTAGCCATGACAAGCGATCCAAATATGTTTGATGTGTTTCCCTGCTGTTCCTAATGTGCTATAATGTGCCGTTCTAGGAACGCTTGTATGATGATTGGTTGGCATTTTTTGTTTGTTTTAATTATTTATACTGTTGTACATTTTCATTTAATCATCTAATTTAGATAATTGAAACCACGCCATTGCTTCCATTAGCCATGCGATTCCGACATGCACGAATACACCGCCCCAGATATTTCCAGAATACAACGCAATGACTCCAAGTATATATCCGCCAAAGAATGAACTGATGGCTTCACCTGCTGGTTTTCCAAAGTGTAAAAATACATAAGTTGCTGCCATCGGGAGTATGACATCCTTTCCGAGCAACGAAACTAAGCCAATGACTAAGAAGCCTCGAAAGAACAACTCAACGGCAATGAAACCGATTCCGTAGCAAAATTCATAAATAGCAACAGTCGCATATTCAGGCATTTTTAAATATAAATGAGCGTTGTAACCTCTATATTTTGGATAGGCTCGTAGAAAACTATCGTCTAATGATGCGAAGTAAATCAACGGAAGCATACATAATAGTAAAATGATATAAGGTTGAACATGAGCATCTTTGAAGGTTAGTCCGTAGAAACTCTTATAATCAAGCCGTGTTTTTGTGGCTAAATAGACAAGGAATAATGGTAAAATAATAACAAAAACTCGTTTGAATTTCATAAAACACTTAGCTGCGAAGCTACGAATGCCGTTTGGAAATAAGTCTGCAAAGTACATCGTGTAAGGAAATCCACGACTAAAGGCTAAAATGGCAAAACCGACAATTGTTACCCACCAAAAGGTAGAGTTTTGAAAAATAGACCAATCTTGCTTAAAATAGCATTGCAATACAATGACCATATAAAAAGGAAAAGCTTGAAGTAGAAAAAAGCCAAATACACTTTTCCAAGAACGATAGCCAATGTAACTACGTTCAAAATTATACGTAAAATTTAACCAAACGGAAACGCCTACGAATAGCATTACAAGGAGGTGTAATCGCCAATCGAAGCCATCAGAAAAGAAATCTTGAAAATAAGAAAGAAATTTTTTCATAAAAGGTAGTTAAGTTTTTTTACTTATTGCTGCAAATATACAAGATTTGAAAACTGAATGGACAAAAAAATTACGATTTCAGATTAATCTGAAATCGTAATTCTAAACTTTAGCCTTAATTTTTGTGAATAAAGACTTTTACCGTAAATAACAATTATTGCTTGATAAATGCCTTACTGATGCGCTTACCGTTTTGACTTAAAACTAATTGGTAAGTTCCTGCTGGTAAATTTCCTACTTCAAAAGCATGATTGAAAGTACCTGCACCAGTAGAAATAGTATTTACATCTCTCACTACTCTACCTTGCATATCAACGATTGTTGCATTAACATCGCCTTTTGCATGGATAGTATAATTTAAGTTCAACGTTTCTACAACTGGATTAGGATACATTTTTATTTCAGCATCTAAAGGCTGATTAAGCGTAGAAACAGTTACAGGATATTGACCATTACCTTCTACTTTAATATCATCTAATGCCAATAAGTTATCATCATCAGAATCGTGAACGAACGCAATATAGATGACCATACCTGCATAAGCTGATAAATCTACAGAGTGTGGCTCAAGTAATCCATTATAGGTAGTACTTGTTGAATCTTCGAGTAGAGCATAAGTTGTGTCCGTGAAATCACTTGCATGAATGTAACCTGTTCCACCAAATAATGTTGGTTGAGGAGAATACGAAAATGTTGATACATCGTAACCTGTTCCTAAAGGCGGAATCATTTGAACTGCTTCAAAAACTACATCTGTAAATGGACTTGGCATCAATAACGGATCATTGCTAGTCGTAGAAATTCTAACAGAATAACCATCCATGTAGCGAGGTCCTTGATAAGGTGCTGACTTCCAAGATAATAATGCATCTGCATTGTTACCTGGTTCTAAGTATATAGGAGGCAAAATTAACCAGTTTCTGTTACCGTCAGCAAAACCAGCTAACCAAGAACTTGACAACATAACGCCATCTTGTGCGCTATCTTCAGCAAACCAAGTATCTTGATACCAATTTTGCGGGCGAGCATTTCCGTCTGCTATACCATCTACATCAAAGTTGACCCAAGTTGTATCGTTACCGAATGCAAATAGAGATACATTATCTAATGTATCGAATGTTTCGTTGAAATCTTCAAATAATAGTACTGGAGCTTGTGCGTAAGTTGTCGCATTGACCAGTAGAAAGCAAACTAGTGTTGTATAAATTTTGTTCATGAAAAAAAAATTACTAGTGAAATAATGTTCTAAATTATAAAAACCTGTCAACTCAAATAACCGAATTGACAGGTTTTATAACTTGATTTATCACAAAAATAATAAATTTCATCAAAAATTATATTTTTTATAACTATAACATCGATTTACTTATAATTTGATAAATGTTCTGATGTGTTGTTTATTATTTTGTAAAATAACAATTTGGTAAGTTCCTGTTGCTAATTCAGCAACTGTAATTGTTTGTTGATTTTGACCAACATTATTAGAAAGGTTATTCATTTCTTTTACCATTCTACCTTGCATATCAAATATTCTAACATCAATATTTTCATTGGTTTCAGCAGCGTAATTAAGTTGGATAAAATCTCTTGCCGGATTTGGTGCAATTGATACTTCGTTTAAAGTTTCAATTTCATTGGTTGAAACCACTAAATTTCCTTGTACTAAAATATCATCCAAAGCCATTCTATTGTCATCATCAGAATCGTGAACAAACGCAATATAAATCGTGTAACCAGCATAGGCAGAAAGGTCAACACTATGTGGCTCTAATAATCCATGATTACCATTCAATGTTGGACTAAAAAAGAAATAGCTACTATCCGTATAATTAGTTGCATGAATATAACCATTGCTAACACTATCTTCTAGATTTGTAGTAATTGTCTGAGCATGAGTAAATACTTCATCTGTAAATTCGGTTATGTCATTATCAAAAACAGAAACCACAACTTTATAACCATCCATGTAACGAAGTCCTTGATACGGTGCAGATTTCCAAGACAAGACAGCAGAAGCATCAGAAATATACAAAGGAGGCAAAATCAACCAGTTTTCTGCACCGGCGGTATTATTTATTAGCCAAGAACTAGAAACTAAAACACCAGCCTGTGTAAGTGTGTCTGAGCCTAACCATTCATTTTGCCAGTACCAGTTTCTCGCTCTACCATTAGCATCCTGAATATTGTCGCCATCGTAATTGACCCAAGTCAAATTGTTACCAGACGGTGAGCTTGCAACGTTGTCTGATGCGTCTGAAAGTGTGTCAAACGGCATGTTGAAATTTTCAAAAAGTAACGTATCGTTTTGAGCAAAAACAGTACAACTCAATAAGATGGCTGCTGTAAAAAGTGTATATATTTTTTTCATAAAGGTATTTTTCAAAAAAAGTTGTTCAAGATTGATTACGAAGCAGTTGTTCACATAGCTGCTTTATATTTTATAATTTTTTTAAAATGTGTGCAAATTTATAAAATATAAAAGAACAGAGAAGAGAGAATAGAGAAAAGAGATGTTAAAATGATTTTTTTCTCTATTCTTCCTTCTCTATTCCCTTGTCTTTAAACAAAAAAGCAGCGATTATATGAATTTCTTCATACAATCGCTGCAAAATAATTAATTAAGCGTGTCTATAATAAGCGAACAATAAACTCTTATATATTTTCTAGTTAACTTAGTTATGCTAAGTTAGCCATATCTCTAATGAGAATATTTTTTCTATCTGTATGAATTAGATTAGAGCGTTTTAAATCACTCAAAACCTTAGTCACGGTTTGACGAGACGTTCCTGTCATCGCAGCAATCTCCCGATGAGAGAAAAACTGGCGAAGTAACACTTCATAACCTACTTTCAAACCTCTTTCGTTTGCCATGTCTTTCAACAAGTCAACGATTCTAGCTCTAGCACTTTTGAAAATTAAAGACTCTAATCTACGTTCTACTTTGCGTAGACGATTTCCGATTTGCGTCATTACTTTCAAGTTAAGTTGCATGTCTTCGTTCATCAAAACGCGCATATCATCAATATTGACAATCGCTACTTTGACGCTTTCGTTTAGGCTTTTTGCAAAATCACTTCTTCTTTGCTCACCAATTAAACCTAGTTCTCCAAAAAGTTGACCTGGATAGACAATTGATTTGATAACTTCTTTTCCTTCACTAGAGTAAGTACCTATTTTTACACGACCCTCCTTTAGGAAAAAGATGTTCTTAGATGGTTCTTGCGGATAATAGATGTACTGCTTTTTTTCAAAAGTTCTAATGGTAGAAATCTGCTCTATAGTTTCTATTTCTACCGAGGTGAACTCATAAGAAGGTACTGAAACTTGTGGCTTTGTCGCTAATCTAGCTGTTGCATACATAACTTTCTATTTTGGTCGCTAAAAAGGATGAATTTGGTAAACTCAATAAGGTATAATACTAATGTGAAACAAAATATTTGCTTAAAAAGGAGCAAATTCTTAACGAATACTTTGTTTACTAGTTATTAGATTATGATACAAATTTGAGCATTAAATTTCACAATTGAAATTACAAATCAAAGTATTTGTACGACTGTTTTTATAATGGAATAATAAAAATATAACTGATAATCAGTGATTTAAAGTATTTTTTGTGGGTTATTATTTTTCGTTTGTACAAAAAATACTATAATTTTTAATTTCTTTTTAATAAGAAAAAATAGAAATAACTGTTTTTTCAATTTTGAAAAAGACGATTATTGTAGAATATTATTCTGAATAATACATTAGCATACAGGTGACTAAAAAAATGTCGGAGAGTTGACTTATTTTTTGTGAATTTAATAAATAGTTTAGGCTTGAAAGCGTTTTAAGCCTATTTTAACATATATAATAAAATACCATAACCTGTAAGTCATAAAAAATAATGTATTCTCTTTTAATAGAAAATTATATTTGAAAAGCAGTAGTTTTTTAACATTTAAATTTGTATTTAAATTCTTTTCAAAAAAACCGTAACTGGCAACTCAGATACTAACATAAAGCTTTTATGTGCATATTGAATTATTGAACTATTTTACACTTTAAAAGACTGGAAAGACTGCTTGTGCTCTGTCTTTGACAGGTAGTTCTTGCTCTGCAATTTTATATTAAATAACAGATGTTACGAAAAGTATGATTTAGAGAACTCATGTTGCACAAAGTTAGCATCCTCTTTTTTACTCGGTCACTCTGATAGCTATCGGAACAGGAGAGAAGTTCCAGCAAAAAAGGATGGTTAAGGCTACTTTCGACAAATTTAAAATACTGATTGCGTTATCAATTTAATCTTTTGCCCTTCAATATGGATAACCTTAAAATATATGATTTTAAATAATGTGGCGTAACATCAGTTAAGTAACTTTGAAACAGTTTATTTAATTAGATGTAGAAACGCCAAAGGTTAGATTGTTAGAAGTAAAGTCAAGGCTACTACCGTCTTGATTATATAGTTTGCAATCAACAGTCGCTTCTATTTTTTTTGTAGTTTGACTTCTTTCGTTATCATCATGGTCAATAATGCTCAAAATCTCAAAAGTGCTATTGGTTTGACTGCCAAGTTCTGAGGAATAAAAAACACCGTCGGGCGTCGTATATTCGATAATTACCATCGAAAAGAAAGTAGAATCACCTGGTGTTACTATATTTTGGACATTGTAATCAAAGGAGACATCAAAATTGATTGGATTTTGAGTATTAAACTCTTTACAGAATTGAGTAGTACAATCAGGCGTTACTTTACCTACACAAACATTGAATTCAATAATATTTTGAGTAGTAGAGAACGCAATAGTATCTTGTATGAACGTAATTGGATTTCCTCCAACTTCTATAGTCCAAGTATATGCGTTTTGAATCGGAAAATTTAAGGAGTCTGTTACCCAGAAGATGTAGTTTGAGTTAGTTGTATTAGAATCTATAAAAACAACATAATCTAAACTAAAAGCACACTCACTAATTGTAGTAAAATCTGTAATGTTATCTTGGTAAGTAGATTTTTCACCATTAGTTGCGGTGACTTCTAATACTACAGTATAACCTGTATTGGCGATGTAAGTATGCGTTGGATTAGGTGCAGTACTAAAATTGCCATCGCCAAAACTCCAATTGTATGAATCAGGATTAGTACCATTGACGATGGAAGAAAAGTCAATAATATATGCAGAATTTCCAATTTGGACAGATGGTTCTAATTTGTAATTTCCAATATAAAGCGCAGAATCCAATTCAAAACCTATTCCTTCTTGATTATTATTAATAATGATTTTTAGTTGCTCCTTACAAATCTCCGTACAAAGGTCATTTTTTTGAAATGCGCCACTGAATTGCAAAATGTTTTGATTGCTCAATTGCAAATCAGTGTACATATAAAAATCATTGAGTCCAGCTTCTAAAGCTAATGCGTCATTATTCAATTGACCATTGACATGAAAAACGGTTTCGCCTTCGAAAGTCGTTGGAAATGGTGTTTCGTTATCGCATCCAACTAGGAACGCAAATGAGCTGATTAGCAAAAAATGGATGATATTTTTATATGATAATTTCACGACAGGTTACTTTTTATTTGTTGAAATACGGATTAAATCATATGCTAGCCTTACTCTAAACTGATGATTTCTATCAAAAATAATATTGTTGTAAATATCACCTGGCGTAACATCTGTCAAGCCATATTGCCATTGTAAGCCAATCGTTCCACGTTTATTCCATTGATAATGATAACCTACACGCAATGCTGCATCGTAGCTACTTAACCAATTTCGATAACCGTCGGTTACATTGTAAGAAAGGTCATTTGTACCAAAATCATCAGATATTTTCACTGACTTTGAACCGCTTGCGGTTAACAAATAGGAAAAACTACCACCAATTTCAGCCATGTGTTTTTCCCGTATTCTATATTTTAACGATAACGGAACTTCCAAATAAGTCGCTCTGCTAACGAAGTCAGTTGTCGTAATTTGTTGAAATCCAAAATTGAAAACGGTTGAATCTCCGCTTGCACTTGCATTGATATTTCCTCTCGCCCAATAATTCAAACCTGTTGATAAGGAAAGGTTTTTTGATAACGGGAAGTTCGCATAAACGCCAGCAGTAGGCGAATAAGGTTGTTCGTTTTGAAACTCTGTATCATAAAAATATCGACTAGCACCAATGTGTAGACCAATTGTAATGAAGTTTTCAGGTAATGGCGGATCTATTTTTTTCTCTTTTGATGGTTTTGGAAGTTTGGTTTTTAATGCGCTTAAAATGTGGTCAACTTCTGATAAATCAATTAAATCAAGGAAGTTGAATGTTGCTTCTTCTGAAAGCGTCTTTTCAGCATCTCTATTTAATGTTGTTGCAATAGGTTTTTTGGTTGTTGAAGATTCCTCATTTGTACCACTTCCAGTGTCCGAAAGTTCGCCAGAAGGATTGGAATTCGTATTATTAGCAGGCGTTTTATTGCTATTATTATCAGTTGTATTTTGAGTTGTTACACTTTTTGAATTAGTATTATTACTATTCTTATTAGGACGGTTATTTCTATCACTACTATTTCGCTGATTAGAAGTAACCGTACTTCTATTTTGATTGTTTGTATTTAAATCATCATTTGAACGGTTATTTTGATTATTTGTATTTGATGAATTATTATCTATCGTATTTGTAGTATTGTCCGTACTTGTGTTTTCTGTATTAATAGAATTTATAGATTCTATCCCTTCACTAGAAACATTGGAATTGTCAGTATTTAGTGTTGCAATATTTTCATTTTTATTATTAGCATCAGAACTATTTTTATTTTGAATAGAAGTTTCTTGACTGACAGGATTAGCCTGATTAGAGTTTGGTGTCAACACCATATAAAGCGCACCGATAGCTACAATAGCCATCAAGCTACCGAGTAACAAGCGACCATTTTGCCACCAAAAAGGCACAGGAGTCTTCTTGTCGCTCTCATCTTCGAGGAGCAACTCCATTTCCTTCCAGTAATCGTCCTCGAATTCGAAGGAACGCTCATTGGCTTTTTGTTGAAAAAAATTGTCTAAATTATCTTTACTCATTTTAAAATTTCATTCATATAACGACAAAACTAGTTCCTAATGTTTAAAGATTTAATAATCAACACCTTTATTACATATCAATTAGAAAAAATAACTTTCCTACTTCCTACTACTAACCGCTAACTTTTCCTTAATCATCAACTTCAATGCTTTTCTAGCAGAAGAAACATGCCATTTTGATGTTCCAGTACTCATGCCTAGCATATTGCTAATTTCTTTATGCGAATAACCATCAATGGCAAACATATTAAATACCTTTTGGCTCATTTCAGGCAATGTTTTTATCATCATTTCTAATTCCTCTGCATCAAATTGTCTATCTGCAGTATTGAAATCAATGTGCGTATTGTATTCCTCAACCTGTTCAAAGTTGCTATATTCTATTGTTTCCCGTTCTTTGCGATTTTTACGAAACTCATCAATAATCGTATTAATCATAATACGCCGACTCCACGCTTCAAACGGAACACTGCTTTTATATTTATCAAGGTTGGTTAATATTTTTAAAAATCCCATGTTTAAAATAGCCCTCGCTTCGTCACGGTCATCCTTATAACGAACACAGACACTCATCAGAAAGCTAAAGCACCGCTTATATAGCTGATGCTGCGCCATTCTGTCCTTGCGTTTGCAAGCCTTGAGCAACTGAGTATCTATCATTTTATTCCAGAAGTTAGTCAAACTCAAGAATTAACTATCAAAAATTAATTCCTGAATTGTCCTTATTGTAGATTTATTTTTTCTCTTTGAGAGTAAAAATGTCAATTTGTTATCAAGGTGCAAAATAATTCAAAACAACGGATTTACCAAAGAATATGTAAATGTGAAACTGTTTGAAAATGAGAATGTGATCGAATAATATTGAAATACATATTCCAACGGAAACTTCTTACTTACATGTCAATATTTCGAGTGGTTAAACTACAGGAAAAATAAAAGCAGTACAATAGTTTCTTCATAAGGTCAATCTGTTTTATTGATTTGAAAATTGATTTT
>CAZMEH010000828.1:0-5073 GCA_964564885.1 uncultured Saprospiraceae bacterium
CCAAAATTTTCTATATTCAAAATAACCTTGTTACTACCACTTTGTTGAAGTGGCGTCAAATCATAAGAGACCGTTTCTCTAACAGTATAATTACACTTATCGGTATTGTCTAAGATTAGCTTACTGTTAAACATTGGAGTATTTCCTACATCATACTGAACTTGAGGATCTGCTACTAATTGAAATTGAGCAGTCGTACAACCTCCCTGATAATTGGTAGTTAGCATGATAATTTCGTCTTCAATGGTGAAATTTATGGCAGTAAACAAATCACCAGAAAGATTATAAGCTACACTACTTACTAATATAGGAGCAATGTCTAATACAGCTTCAGCTGATTTATTTGTAGGCGCAAGATTTTTATTGATATCTAAACCTTGCTCGGTACAACTTGTCATACCAACTAAGATGGTAATAACGAACAATCCAAGAAAATGATTTAAGACTTTCATATTAGTAAAGATTTCAGTTTTTTAACAAAGAAGTATTATAGTAAATATACAAATTTATTTCTGATTTTATTAAAAATAAATTTGTATTCTATTAAATTGTCAAACAAACGCACTTATTTATAATGATTTAACAAAACGTACTATTATAAAAGTCTTTATTCACAAGAATTAATATGGCTACAAAATCATCTTTATATTTTACATTGCGTTAATTTTTCAATAGGTAGCATGGCTATTTTTTTCAAAATTGCCTTATTTAAAATGTAAATCCACATTTTTTGGATACAAGAATTTTTGTGAATAAAGACTAAACAATACCTTATATTTGCATTGAAATATTTGAAAAAGAAACATAAGTCAAGTAATTTGGCTTATTTCTAAAAAAATGTTTTAATATTAATACTAAATCTAAAAAAAGAGTCTATTGATTAGGTAACTTGCACCTTTTTTCGTATTAATACAACCCGAAAAAAAATAACTGAAACTTTATCAGAAAAACCATTGGGTAATATATACAAAATTTCTTCTTTTGCCCTCTAAAATTATTGCGTCTTGACAAAAATGAAATTATCACAATTCAACTTTGAATTACCACCGGAGCTTGTAGCTCAATATCCGATGGAACACAGAGATGAATCTAGGCTAATGGTTGTACACAGAGATACAGGAACCATTGAACACAAAGTTTTTAAGGATATCATCTATTATTTTGATGAGAAGGATGTTATGATTTTCAATAATACAAAAGTGTTTCCAGCACGATTGTATGGTCGAAAAGAAAAAACAGGTGCTAAGATTGAAGTTTTCTTATTAAGAGAACTGAATGATGAAAGCCGCCTTTGGGACGTATTGGTTGATCCTGCGAGAAAGATAAGGGTAGGGAATAAGTTGTATTTCAGTGATGAAGATAACAACGATATTCTTGTAGCAGAGGTAGTTGACAACACTACTTCAAGAGGAAGAACTATCCGATTCTTATACGATGGTTCTAATGAAGAATTTAAGAAAGATCTATACAGTTTAGGTAATACGCCACTTCCTAAGTACCTTAATCGTGAACCTGAAGCTTCTGATAAAGAACGTTATCAGACGATTTATGCGAAAGAAGAAGGTGCTGTTGCTGCTCCGACTGCTGGTTTGCACTTTAGTCGTGAAGTTATGAAACGCTTTGAAATCAAAGGTGTTGACTTTGCAGAAGTGACACTACATGTTGGTTTAGGGACTTTCAGGAATATCGAAGTGGAGGATTTATCAAAACACAAAATGGATGCTGAATACATCAAAATTAAGCAACCGTGTGTTGATATTGTCAATAAAGCGAAGAAAGATAAGCGTAGAATCTGTGCGGTAGGTACAACTTCTATGCGTTCTATCGAATCGGCTGTTTCTGCTGAAAGGTATTTGAAAAAGGCTGAGGGTTGGACCAATCGCTTTATTTATCCACCTTACAAGTTCAATATTGCCAATGCAATGATTACGAATTTCCACTTACCAAAATCTAGTTTGGTGATTATGATAGCTGCTTTTGGTGGTTATGATTTGATGATGGAAGCGTATCAAGAAGCTATTAAAGAAAAATACCGTTTCTTTAGTTATGGTGATGCAATGCTTATTCTTTAACCTGCCTGTTGGCAGACAGGTTACGAATTATACATTTAAAAAAGCGATATTTTCATTCATTTGAGAATATCGCTTTTTTGATTCTGATTGTAGAAATGGTTATATTTACAAAACAGCCATATGGAAGTATTAAAATTAGAAAAGCATTATACACTTGAAGAATATTTAGATTTGGAACGTAAAAGCGAAACCAAGTATGAATATCATGATGGTAGAATTGTTGCTATGGCAGGTGGACGACCAGAGCATAGTCAAATCGCACAAAATACATCAGCAGCACTTAGTATTGCTTTGGGTGAAAAAGATTGTATTATTTATGGTTCAGATTTAAAAGTTAAAATTGAAAAATCTAATCGTATTGTATTTCCAGATTTAATGGTAATTTGTAATGGTTTAGAAATGTATAAAAATACTGTTGATATTATTACAAATCCAAGTTTAATCATTGAAGTGCTTTCTCCGTCAACAGAACGTTATGACCGAACAGGGAAGTTCAAACTATATCGTCAATTACCATCCTTTAAAGAATATGTGTTGATTTCGACGGATGTTCCAACAGTAGAAATATTTTATAGAGAAACGGCTGATTATTGGCATATTGAAACAGCGATTGGATTAGATAGCGAAATCCATTTAAAATCTATTAACTGCACTATTCAATTAAAAGATATTTATAGAAAAGTGAAAGGCTTAAAAGATCCACAAGCTTTTATGAATTTTGAATAACATAAAGCGAATACTAAAAAAACTAAGGGTCGGACGCCTCGAAGGCGTCCGACCCTTTTAGATAGGATGATTATTTAGAAAACCTTAAACAAGTTCTCCGAACAAGTCATATTCAGTAGCATCAATAATTTTCACCGTTGCAAAATCACCAACTCTGATATAATTATCTTTTGCAGAAACTAAAACTTCATTGTCCACCTCAGGAGAATCTGACTCCGTACGACCAACAAAATATTCGCTTTCTTTTCTATCAAACAATACTTTAAAAGTTTGACCAATTTTTGCTTCATTCTTCTCTAGAGAAATTTCCATTTGAATCGCCATCACTCGATTCGCTCTATCTTGCTTTACTTCCGCAGGAATATCATCTGGAAAATTATGCGCACTTGTATTTTCCTCATGAGAATACATGAAAACACCTAATCTTTCAAATTTCATTCTTGCTACAAAATCGCACAATTCTTGAAACTCTTCTTCTGTTTCACCAGGAAAACCAACAAGCATGGTCGTACGAATAGCAATATTTGGCACTTTCTCCCGAGCAATCGCCATCAAATCTTCCGTTTCTTGACGAGTGATTTGTCTACGCATTCTTTTCAAAACACCATCACTAGCATGTTGAAGTGGAATATCCAAATAATTACAAACGTTTTCGTTGCGAGCAATTGCATCAAATATTTCTAAAGGAAATTTGCTCGGATAAGCATAATGCAACCTAATCCATTCGATACCATCAACCGCAGCTAATTCATCCAATAATTTAGGTAAAGCACGCTCTTTGTAAATATCTAAACCGTAATATGTTAATTCCTGTGCAATTAGCATCAATTCCTTAACACCTTTTTTAGCAAGATTTTTCGCTTCCTTAACCAATTGATCAATTGGTCGAGAAATGTGCTTACCACGCATCAATGGAATAGCGCAAAAAGAACAAGTACGATTACAACCTTCAGATATTTTCATGTACGCATAATGGGAAGGCGTACTAATCAAACGTTCTCCAATCAACTCATGCTTATAATCTGCATTAAGTTTAGCAAGTAATCGAGGCATTTCTAAAGTTCCAAAATATGCATCAACTTCTGGCATTTCTTTTTGCAAATCCTCTTTATAGCGTTCAGAAAGACAACCTGTAACATACAGTTTGTCAATTGTACCACTGTTTTTTTCATTGACATAATGCAAAATCGTATCAACTGATTCCTCTTTTGCTCTATCAATGAAACCACAAGTATTTACAATAATTATATTTGCCTGCTCGGCACTATTATGATGAACTTGATAATCATTACCACGTAATTGAGTGACTAAGTTTTCAGAATCTACTAAATTCTTAGAACAACCCAATGTAACTACACCTACCTTATCTTTCCGTAATGTCTTTGTCTTCAATTCAATTGATTTAGAATGAGGTGCAAATTTACGGTTTATGCATCAAATTCTTTAAGAAAAGTAAAATTAAGTAAGAAGAGAGAAGTTAGACTGCATTCGCTGTCAGAAGTCGGACAACAAATATGCTGATTATCAATTGTTTACAGAACAAAAGGATGGGTGAAATTTTTTGTCCAAGTACTTAAACTAATTAGACCTTATAGATTTCAGTATCTATAAGGTCTAACTTTGAAATCCAAAACAATAAATCCTGTCTGCCGTCAGGCAAGTAAAACCATAAATGTTTCTAGTTCCTTTTTTTTACTTCTTTTACCTCTAGGGTAACAGATTTTGCTTTGTCTTTAATTTGAAAAGTAGATTTTACTCCATCATATTTGATGACTGTAGCTGGAGGCAAGTTTTTTACTTTTTCTTTTAATTTGCTAAACACAATTAATGTCTCCTCTTTTGCGCCACTTAATGTAAATAGATTCGCATCTGGCGTAAATGGATTGTTTTCGGCAACCGCTTCATAATAAAAATCAGTGTAGTCGCCACTTTGCATGGTCCAAAGGTTGACTTCTAACGTTTTTCCAAATTCATTATCACCTTCTAACCTTAACTTGCCATATAGCTCTCCACCTTCTTTGTAAACAAATAGTTTAACAGTAGATTCTGCACCGTCTTTTTTGACCGTATAGCTATACGATCCTGTAACATCTTGTGCAATAGTAGTATTGATATTTAATAAAAAACCAAATACAAATAATAATAGAAATTTAAAAATTGTGTTTTGTTTATACATATTCAAATCATTTTAATAGTTAACATCTATAGAATCAATCTAAAGGTAATTATTTTAATATGCTTTAGCACTGAATTTTTATGTGATTTTTTTGAAAAT
>CAZMEH010000829.1:0-3021 GCA_964564885.1 uncultured Saprospiraceae bacterium
AGTTATCAACAAATCTAATATTCAATTTTTACAGAATTTAAAAGAATAATACTTTCGGTTAAGTAATTTTTTTCTTTGTAATTCCGTTTAAAACAAATCACTAATCAATCAAAAAGTAGCAATTATGTTGAAATATGCGAAAGTCGCTTTCTTAGTCCTTTTATTACCTCTAAGCATGTCTGCCCAACACCTAGAAGCTGGATTCTTTTTAGGTACAAGTACTTATTTTGGAGATTTGGACGATGAAAGTCTCCATACCGAAGAAACTCATTTGAGTTATGGTGTAGTAGCTAGATATAATATCAATGATTATGTAGCTATCCGTGCAAGTATTCTTGGTGGTGAATTATCTGCTAATGATGCAAATAATACAAAGCGTCCAGAAATTGCAGCAAGAAATTTAAGTTTTAGAACTTCCATTGCAGAATTTGCCGTAGTTCCTGAATTCAATATCTTAGGGTACAATCCTTATGATAGAATTATTTCTCCTTATGTTTTTGCGGGTTTGGCTGTTTTCCGTTTCAATCCAGAAGCGCAACTAGACAACGATTGGTATTCATTGCAGCCTTTGGGAACAGAAGGACAAGGTTTACCAGGAAACCCTACTCGTTATAGTTTAACTGAATTTGCCATTCCGATGGGACTTGGCGTTAAATTCGCTGCGACAGAGTATTGGAATATTAGCTGGGAAATAGCTTTTAGATATACTTTTACAGATTATATTGACGATGTAAGTGGAACTTATGAAGACAGAGATGTTTTAATTGCGACATACGGAAATGAAGATGCTGCAAACTTAGCTAATAGACAAGCTGAATTGACTGGTGGAGAACCTGTCAATATACCAGGAGCAAACAGAGGAAACGCTTCTAGTAGTGATATGTTTGTATTTACAGGAATAACTTTTTCGTATAACTTTTTCGACGGGTTTGGTGGAAAAAAATACGGCTGTCCAACTAATTTCTAATTGATTAGTCAATGTTTATACATATAAAACTTGTTTAACGTAAAAAGCAATGGCATCATTTTGTCATTGCTTTTTAGTATATTACTTATCGATATAAGTTTTTTATGAAGCCTATATTGATGATATATAAAAGAAAAAACAAATTGCCATGAAAAATATTCTCATCGCCTGCCTTTTTATAAGTCTTCCATTTTTATCAATCGCTCAATTTTGGGAAGGAGGTCTGTACGGTGGCATCTCTTATTATAATGGAGATATGTCAACTAGACTTATTGACTCCAAACAATTACAACCATCTGTTGGTGCATTTTTGAGGTATAATCCGCTTGACGCATTAAGTGTAAGGGTAAGTGGCGGCTGGGCTAGAACGGCATCAGACATGGCAAACACCAACCCAGATTATCAATATTACGAAGCCTTTTTAGATCACAACCTTAGTTTTCGTACTACTATTATAGAAGCTGCTGTCATGGCAGAATGGAATATTTTGGGTTTTGATCCTTATAATCTTCGTAAGATATTTACACCCTATATTTTTGCTGGTATTGGAGGTTTCTACTACAATCCTAAAGCAGAATACGAAAATGAGTGGCATGCTTTAAGAGAACTTGGAACGGAAGGACAAGGAATGGATGGTTATGACGATTATTACAGTAAACTTAGTTTAGCCATTCCGTTTGGTTTAGGTGTGAAACTTGCAGTCAACGATATTTGGAATATTGGTATTGATTGGGGCGCAAGGTACACATTTACCGATTACTTGGATGATGCTAGTACCGTTTACGTTTCTCGTCCAGAATTACTTGCTGGCGGCAAAAGCGAACTAGCTGCCAACCTTGCCAATCGAATGGGTGAATATAGAGGCTCTGAGCCTGTAATTGTTGAAACAGGAACTCGAAGAGGAAACGCTGAATCAAAGGATTTTTATACATTTTTGGTTTTAACGGTTTCTTATAATTTCATGGATAATGGTTTAGTTGGATTTAGAAGAAAGAATAGTCGCAGAAGTGCTTGCCCAACTAATTTTTAAACAAATTCAGTCATTCCTTTTAAGTAACCGATCAGAATAAAGTATAAATTATATTGAATACTTAGTAATACCAATAGGTTCACGGGTTTTAACTTATACTTAATTAGGAACAGTTACTTATTATAAATAAAAAATAGGTCAAACGAAATGATTTCGTTTGACCTATTTTTTTAAAATCTTAATTACAAATAGATAATTCGTTCGATTTCTAAGTACTTTGACAAATATTTTCAATTGTTGCTTTATAAACAATTAATGCTCAGCATATACTTTACCTGACCCATGATAGCGAGTGTGGTCTGTCTTCTGTCTTCTTAATTAATAATACCTTTATTCCACCATTTACTAGCATCATCACTCAATCGAGATTGCAATAAATAAACACCAATTGCCAAAGTAGTTCCAAGAAAACCTCCAAATACAATATCTTCTAAAAAGTGTTGTGCAAGATAAACTCTAGATAATCCTGTGATGATAGCAAAACTTGCAAAAAGTATTTTTAACCACCACCGATTACTACACAAGGCTAAATATCCAAAAATGGCAAAACCTGAAAAAGTATGCCCTGAAGGAAAACTAGTATAACCAACATTTACATAGATATCAGGAACAAAAGTTAAAATTTCTCCAAGTTCCTCAAACCATAATTTGGGTCGAAGGTGTGCAAAAAATATTTTTAATAATGCGCTAAACACGGCGGTTATTCCAGCAACGACAGGAACAAAAATAGCATAACGATATTTAACAAATAACAATCCAACAAGTCCGAGTAAGTAGATATACTCCTCTCCTAGTTTAGTTCCATAAATGAAGAAAGTATTCCAAAAATCTGTTCGATTATCACTAAAAAACAATACTAAATCACCTTTATTCAAAAAAAGCAACAATATAAAACAAGCAGTAAAATACAATACTATTGGAATATTATACCATTTGTGTTCTCGTAAAAATGGTGTTATATTGATCATTCTTGAGTAGTTTTAGATGTCTTTGATTTAAATCGTTTTCCAATTCGCTTAAAGAA
>CAZMEH010000830.1:0-3195 GCA_964564885.1 uncultured Saprospiraceae bacterium
TCTCTTTTCTAAAATGTATAGTAGTATGATAATTTTTCTACCTAAAAATAAAACAACGTAATTACAAGATGTAATTACGTTGTTCTAAAATATATCTAATTTATAGTATAAATTACTTCTTCTTAGCTGTTGTCTTCTTCTTCGCAGCAGGTTTCCTCTTTGCTGCTGTTTTTTTCTTCGCAGCAGGTTTACGTTTCGCAGGTGCTTTAAAAGCATCTGGAATTTCCGCTACAATCAGTGCTTTCACTTCTTCCAAAGTCATTTCCTTCGCTTCCTCTGGCGTAACTCGTGTGCCATCATCCTTTTTAGGAACTTTGACTTTCTTCTTTTTGAACTTAATAATTGGGCCCCAGCGTGCGTTTTCAAGCGTAATTTTCTCCTCTTCCCAGTGCTGAATGATTCGATTTGCTTCTTTCTCTTCCTTTGCAGCAATCAACTCATTGATATCTGCAATAGTTAAAGCAGCCGGATCGTAGCGTTTTGGAATGTTGATAAACATACTATTCCATTTCAAGAATGGACCAAAACGACCAGAACCTTGCTGAACATCTAAATCTTTATATTGCGCAATAGGTGCATCCGCTTTGCGTTTCCCTTCTATCAGTTCAATCGCTCTCGCCATTGAAACTTCCATTGGATCTTCACCTTTTTCTAGCGAAATATATTTTTCATCAAAACGAACATAAGGACCAAAACGACCTTCGTTGATAACGACGTCTTGCTCTTCATACTGACCTAGTGTAACTGGCAATTTGAACAAATCAAGCGACTCTTGAAGCGTGATAGTCTCAATAGACATCGTGTGCTTCAAATTAGCGTACCTTGGTTTTTCATCCTCGCCCAATTCCTCAGAAGTTCCTATCTGAGCAACTGCACCGTTTCTAGACATACGAACCAATATCGTTCTGCCAGATTCTACGTCTTTTCCTAAAATACGTTCACCAGAAGCACGTTCCGCATCTTTCAAAGTCGTTTCTACCGTCTCGTGAAAAGAACCGTAAAAATCTTTGAGCATCGTTTGCCATTGCGTAGTACCGTGAGCGATTTTATCAAAACGCTTTTCGATGTCAGCTGTGAAATTATAATCCATCACATCATCAAAATGCTTAGATAAAAAATCAACTACTAACTTTCCTTTATCACTTGGAAACAGTTTATTCTTCTCTGTTCCTGTTGTTTCTGTTTTCGTTTCTGTTGCTACTTTATCCGCTTTCAAAGTCAAAACCTGGTACTTTCTTTCTCTACCATCTCGACTTTCTTTCACCACATAACCACGTCCTTTTTCTGTAATTTTAGAAATGGTTGGCGCATAAGTTGACGGACGACCGATTCCTAATTCTTCCAGTTTTTTCACCAAACTAGCCTCTGTGAAACGTGGCAACGAACGTGTAAAACGCTGCGTAGCAATCATTTCCTTCAAGTCAAGCGGTTGACCAACTTTCAAAGGCGGTAACATTCCCGTGTCTTCTTGATCCTCATCTTCGTCCGTTGACTCTAAGTAAACCTTCAAGAAACCATCAAATTTTATCACTGCACCATTTGCAGTAAGCAATTCTGAAACGGTAGAAATACCGATTTTAGCCGTTGTTTTTTCAATTTTAGCATCAGCCATTTGAGAAGCAACGGTACGTTTCCAAATTAATTCATACAAACGTTGCTGATCATGGTCAGAAGCTACCTGTTGCTTTTCTGAAAAAGTCGGACGAATCGCTTCGTGCGCCTCTTGTGTTAATTCAGCATTTTTCTTTTTGAAAACCCTTGTTTGTACATAATTGCTACCATATTCATTCGTAATAGTAGTCGCAATATTCTGAACAGCCGTTTGACTCAAGTTTACGGAGTCGGTTCTCATATACGTAATATGACCAGCTTCGTACAAACGTTGCGCATTTGACATCGTTCGAGTTACAGAAAAACCAAGTTTTCTACTCGCCTCTTGTTGCAAAGTCGAAGTCGTAAATGGCGCAGCAGGACTACGCTTAGTTGGTCGTACCTTTATATCATCAACAGAATAATTAGCTTTAACACATTTAGCTAAAAATGTATTAGCTGCTTTTTCTGAATCGTATTTCTTTCCAAGTTCTGCTTTGAAAACAGTATTTCTTCCTAGATGATTTTTTGCCAAAAAGTAAGAGGCTACCTTAAAGAATGGTTTGGTATCAAAACCTTGAATCGCTCTTTCTCGCTCGACAATCAATTTTACTGCAACCGATTGAACTCGACCAGCAGACAAACCGCTTCCTCCAGCAACTTTTCGCCAAACTAAACTAGACAACTCAAAACCAACTAAGCGGTCAAGCACACGTCTAGCCTGCTGTGCGTCTACTAGATTGACGTCCAACAAACGAGGTGATTGAATCGCACTTTGTAAAGCCGTTTTCGTGATTTCTCGAAAAACAATACGTTTTGTTGTTTTTTCATCCAAACCTAAAACTTCGCACAAGTGCCAAGAAATAGCTTCTCCTTCACGGTCTTCATCCGTCGCTAACCAAACATCATCATATTTCTTAACCAATGACTTTAACTCATTGACTAGCTTCTTTTTATCGTCAGGTATTATATATTGTAGCTTAAAGTTATTTTCTACGTCAACTGCACTATTTCCCTTTGCCAAATCACGGATATGTCCGTAACTAGATTTGACTGTGAAATCCTTCCCAAGATACTTCTCGATTGTCTTTGCCTTCGCAGGAGACTCTACTATTAGTAGATTTTTGGGCATAAGATTTTGAATTTTAAGTAAAAAAAAATAGGTTTCTTCTAAATCCTTATAGTCAACTTAATAGCACTACACTATATTATATATCTTAATAGGAAATGCAAATGTAAAAATTTTCAATTCACATCAAAACCCAATGTATGGTGTTTTAGCCTAATTTGTTGCATTATTTTGCATAAATCCTTAAATTTTCAATAAAAATGCACCCAAAAAGTTATCCATACCGCTATGATTACAAGATTTTCTGAACAAAATCAAGATTAAATTTCATTTGTCACAAATAATTGACATTTACTTATCTTTGAATATATAGACAAAAGTAAACAAGTATCGCCGAGGTTTACTTCGGTGTAATTTAGTTTTTCGCTTGTTGTAAAATATAAGGTTCTTTGACAATTTTTGCCATTTCGTCCAGTGGGGCTTGCCCCATTGTTCTAATTCATTGAAAAACAATGGGGCAAGCCCCACTGGATTTA
>CAZMEH010000831.1:0-5261 GCA_964564885.1 uncultured Saprospiraceae bacterium
ATTTTCCAATTTTCCAATTTTCCAATTTTCCAATAGCGAGTTCTCGCCACACGTTTTCCAATTTTCCAATCTAACTCGGAAATGGTAAAACTCGATGTCCTTTATTTTTATTTAAGTATTGTTTAATAATTCGACTGGTATCAGGATTATTTTTAAATGATTTAATACAATCTAAATAATCTTGAAAATAAGAAACATCTTCTTTTTCGACATAGCCAAATCCTTGATATTCTCCATCTTCTACTAAAATAACCGCTTCTTCTTTTCTATTTCGACCTTCTTCTAGTATCAGAAAACTACCATCAAAACCTAGCTTTAATTTCTCAATTGCTTTATTTGCACGAATATTATAAGATTTTACATCTTCATGTCCACTGCACGCACCTTCACACAATCCAATTTGAAAATTTAAACAATTGCCAGACATATGTCCTTCTAATCCACAAAGCGGGCGACAAAGCCTCAATTGACTGGCAACGGCCTTTAAAGTTGATTGCGCATAACTTGCTTTCTCATATTGCGCAATCAAATCAAATTGCTTATCATCTTTCGCCAAATTAAAACAGATATATCCTTGTTCATTTGTATAATGATAAACGCCGATAGGATATTTAGTTCGTCGTTGCGCTTTATTGTGAATAGGTTTTAGCCTTTTTATTTCATGTGATTCATAAAGTAAAGCAACCAATTCACTACCTGTCATTTGATGGGTGATTTCATGAACCGTTAGAATCATACGTATTGCTTTTTGCGTTTTATTTGCAAAATGGTCGAGCAATCGTTTTTTGATATTAATACTTTTTCCAGTATAAATAACATCACCTTGTTCATTATGAAAATAATAAACGCCGCATCCTTCAGGAAAATCATGTAACTGTTCGAGTGTAATATTTGGTGGCAATTTAGAAGCCTGAACGCCACGATTAATCATCAGCTCTACTTCATCATCCTTTTGTTGCTCAAAAATAGTTTGCAAACAAATCAAAGCAGCTTTTGCGTCATCTAGCGCACGGTGACGACTTTGCACCTCAATTTTCAAAAATATAATCATATTGCCTAAACTATATGACTTGCGACCCGGGAAAGCCATTCGGCTCAAACGAACCGTACAAAGCTGTTTTCGAGTATAAATAAAACCTAGACGAGCAAATTCTTCTTTGATAAATTTATAATCAAAACTAACATTGTGTGCTACAAAAATAGCTCCTTTTGTGATTTCAACCACTTTTTTAGCAACTTCAAAAAATTTGGGCGCATCTTGTACCATATCATCGCTAATTCCCGTTAATTGCGTAATATTGTACGGAATCATGCGTTCAGGATTAACAAGCGTTTGAAATTTATCAACGATTTCTTCGCCATCCCAAACGATAATAGCAATTTCAGTAATGCGGTCTCGTTGGATTTGTCCGCCTGTAGTTTCAATGTCGATTACTGCGTAACGCTTCATATGATTAGTAAGTTAGAATAGAGAAGTGAGATCGCCTATGGCTGAGAGAAGCGAGATTTTTTAAATGGTAGTATTTTTATATACAAATTAGAAAACCTAAATACTATTAGAATATGCTGTACGATATCTCTGTCTTCTTAGCCGCAGGTGATTTCGCTTCTCTGTCCTTAATAAAAAACAATAATTTTCAAAAATATAAAATAATTAAGTAAATAAAACAAATATGTTCAAGAATATTATCACAGTAATACTATTAAGTTGCTTATTCATTTGCTGTAAACCAAGTCATTCCACACCAAAAGAAGGCGTAAAAGCTGCTACAAGTATTAGCGAAAGCATTAATAATGCTGTGGAAGAAAAAATTGTATTGAAAGTTGGTGCAGAAAGGTTGAAAGAATATTTACCATTTATAAAAAACAAAACGATTGCGGTTGTTGTCAATCAAACCTCAACAGTAGGAGAGACGCATTTAGTGGATAAATTACTTAGCGAAGGAATTAAGATTAAAACCATCTTTGCACCAGAACACGGGTTTCGAGGAACAGCTGATGCAGGTGCAAAAATCGAAAATGGAAAAGATAGTAAAACAGGTTTGCCAATTATTTCATTGTATGGTAAACGCAAAAAACCTTATGCTTCAGATTTGAATGGAATCGATGTTGTTTTGTTTGATATTCAAGACGTTGGCGCACGATTTTATACCTATATTTCAACAATGCACTACGTGATGGAAGCTTGCGCAGAGAATAAAAAGAAATTCATTGTACTGGATAGACCAAATCCAAATGGACATTATGTTGATGGGCCAACCCGAGAAGTGGCTCAAAAATCATTCGTAGGTATGCACGAAATTCCGATTGTTCATGGAATGACTATTGGCGAATATGCTCAAATGATTAATGGAGAAAATTGGTTGAAAAATGATGTTCAATGCGATTTGACAGTTATTAAATGCGAAGGCTACGATCATAATACTTTCTATGAATTACCTGTAAAACCTTCACCGAATTTACCGAATATCCGTTCTATTTACTTGTATCCATCACTTTGCTTGTTTGAAGGAACGGACGTTAGTGTTGGAAGAGGAACAGGATATCCATTTCAAATCTACGGACATCCGAAGTTGAATGGTGGAACTTACGAGTTTGTGCCGCAACCAACAGAAGGTGCAACGAGTCCTAAGCACAAAGGCAAAATGTGTCGAGGTTTTAATATGACTAAAGTGGATTTAGAAGAGTTGAAAGAAGCTAGACAATTGAATTTGGATTACCTGATTAATTTTTATGGAGAGTTTCCGGATAAGGCAAATTTCTTTAATAGCTTTTTCAAAAAATTGGCTGGTACAACGAAATTACAACAGCAAATAGAGGCTCAAATGTCATCACACGAAATTAGAGAAACGTGGAAAAGTGGCTTAGCTAAATTCAAAACTACAAGAAAAAAATACTTGCTTTATACTGATTTTGAGTAATGTTTAAGAACAGAGAGAAGAGATGAGAGAACAGAGAATAAACAGAATAGCGTCATGATAGCTGAATTGTTTTCTCTGTTCTCGCAATAAAATAGTCGCTCGGCTCTGTTGTTTATAAATATTTTTCTATTTTAATGCTGAATTTGTGACTCAACACAAAACGAAGTATTAACCATGAAAGAATTACTACTCTCCATTTTCGCTGTTTCTTTTGCATTTCAAATGCTAGCGCAAGACTCTTTGTCGGCTGCTCAACGAATTATCGAAGATGCGGTAGAACAACTTGGCGAAGAAAGTGATTTTGATTTTAATACAGAATTCGAGCATTTAGAAGTCTATCTACGAAAGCCATTAAATATCAATCTAGCCTCCGCCGTAGATTTATTTGAGTTTGGTTTGTTGACGCCAACACAAATTAACGCCTTATTAGAATACCGAAAAACCGTCGGCAACTTATCAATCATTGAAGAGTTGCAAGCCGTTCCGCTGTTCGATTTAAATACCATTCAAGGCATTCGCCAATTCGTAACCGTCAAAGGCGATATTTCCACTTCGACCTCTTCTGCAAAGGATTTATTTACCAAAGGAAGGCATAGTTTAATCTTTCGTTCTAGGCGAATTTTGGAAACTCAAAAAGGCTTTGTAAAAGACGAGCAAACAGGAGAAAGTGCGTATACAGGTAGCCCATATCAGTTTTATAGTCGTTATAAATATAACTTTGATACGAAGTTGAGCTACGGTGTAACAATGGAAAAAGACATTGGCGAAGGTTTTTTAGATGAATATAATCAATATGGTTTTGATTTTTACTCGGCTCATTTCTATTTACATGATTTAAATAAGCGAGTAAAAGATGTGGCAGTTGGCGATTATGAACTACGTTTTGGGCAAGGTTTAGTGATGTGGTCAGGTTTTGGATTTGGTAAAAGTTCCTTTGTTTCTAATATCAAACGAGTTGGGCGACGAGTGAAAAGTTATACTTCGGTGAGTGAGTTTGCTTTTCTTAGAGGTGGTGCAGGAACGATTGGTTTGACCGATAAATTAGACTTAACGGCTTTTATTTCTTATAAAAACCGAGATGGAAATATTACCATTCTTGATACGATTGAAGCGGAAATACTGGAAGTTTCTTCTTTGCAAACTTCGGGTTTACATCGAACGCTTAATGAAATTGCAGACGAAAACTCAGTTCAAGAATTCACAACAGGCGGAAGTTTAAAATATCAATTTAATTCTCAAAATCATATTGCTGCAAATATCGTTTACACACAATTGAGCGCACCTTTAAACCGAAGCGACCAACCTTATAATTTATATAGGTTTCAAGATAGCGTATTGCTAAATGGTAGTTTTGATTATAGTTATGTTTATAAAAACCTAAACCTCTTTGGAGAAACTGCCATGAGCGCAAACGGCGGATTAGCAACGATTAACGGCGCTTTGGTGAGTTTGGAATCGTTTATTGATTTAGCGATTTTACAACGTTATTTTGCGCCAAATTATCACACACTTTATACAAATACTTTTGCAGAAACAACAGGTTCAACAAACGAACAAGGCGTTTATTTAGGTTTGCAAATCAAGCCGAGCGGAGAATGGCAATATAGTTTTTACTTTGATACTTGGAAACACCCTTGGCTCCGTTTTCAATTGGCTGCGCCAGGTCATGGATATGAATATTTTGGACAAGTGACTTATCAACCTAAAAGAGGAACACAAGTTTATTTTAGGTTTAGAAATGAAATAAAATCACATAATTTTAGTGACGAAAATAGCCAAACGAACTATTTAGTCAATCATCGAAAAATTAATACAAGGTTACATTTTCAAACCAAAATTGCAAAAGGACTGGAATGGCGAAGTCGATTAGCCTTTTCATTTTATGATGATTCCGAGAATTTATCGAAAGGCTTTTTATTATATCAAGACTTAATTTTTAAGCCGATGGGTTTTCCATTAGATATTTCTACAAGGTTTGCTTTGTTTGAAATGGACAATTACGATACTCGAATTTATGCGTACGAAAGCGATTTATTGTATTCGTTTTCTGTTCCGCCTTATTATAATAAGGGCAGTCGTTTTTATTTAAATCTTCGATACAAAGGCATTCGCAACTTAACGTTAGAAGCTAGGGTTTCGCAAACAAGAATTAGAAATCAAGGAACAATTGGCTCTGGTTTGAATGCCATTGATGGGAATACACAAACGGAAATGAAGTTTCAAGCGAGGTATAAATTTTAGTTGAATTGATAATTGATAGTGGACAATTGATAATGTTTGTTTAAACCTCATTTTAGTAATAGAAATGCGCTAACCTATAGTTATTATCAATTTTCAATT
>CAZMEH010000832.1:0-3520 GCA_964564885.1 uncultured Saprospiraceae bacterium
AGGTAGTTTTAGAGGATAAAGAAACTATCTTGGATGCTTGTATTCGTCTAAAAATTGATCCACCATATTCTTGTACTAGTGGTGCTTGTTCTACTTGTATTGCAAAAACATTGAAAGGAAGTGTAGAAATGGAAGTTTGTTTCGCCTTGGATGATGATGAAATCGAAGAAGGTTTAATTTTGACTTGTCAAGCACGTCCAACTACTAATGATGTAGAAATTACATTTGAGGTCTAATACTCTTATGATATTAGATTTACGGTCTTAGACTCACCTGCTGTAGGCAAGTTGAATTTGTTATAGAAACCGTAAATCTAATATCGTACATCTAATATCACATTATGTCTATTTCTCCCATTGGAATTTTTGATTCGGGACTTGGCGGTTTATCTGTTTTCAAGGAAATGGTCAAACTACTGCCTAACGAAAATATGATTTATTTTGCCGATAGTGGACATTGTCCGTATGGAGAAAAATCGCCAAAAGAAATTACAAGCCTTTCTACTAGGATTGTTGATTTTTTTATCCGCAAAGAATGTAAAATAATTGTAATTGCCTGTAATACGGCTACTTCCGCAGCGATTAAAGACCTTAGAACAAACTACGATATCTCGTTTATTGGCATTGAGCCTGCAACAAAACCTGCCGCAGAAAACTCCAAAACTGGTACTATTGGCATTTTAGCTACAAAAGGTACTTTTGAAGGAAGATTGTTCAAAAGCACTAAAAAAAAGTATGCTTATAATACAAAAGTTATTATTGAAATCGGTACTGGTTTAGTTGAAATCATTGAAAATAACGATATAGAAAGTGAATACGCTCGTAATTTAGTCAAAAAATATATTGAACCAATCATTGCGCAACAAGCCGACCATATCGTTCTAGGTTGTACGCACTATCCTTTTTTAATTCCTATTATTCAACAACTAATTCCTGAAAATATAACAATTGTAAATCCTGCACCTGCTGTTGCTCGACAGATATTAGCCGTTTTGAAAGAAGACAAACTTAATAATCAAAGCTTCTCTTCTCCTATTTATCAGTTTTATACTAGCGGAAGTTTGAACAAATTAGAATCATTTTTGAAAACGCATTTTTCAGAACTTCGTAATTTCTCCACTGAAGTTGTTTTTTAATCATTCTTAGCGTTTTTTTAAGAAACAGGCAAAATAGTCTTCTCAATCTAGCCTTTTATTTTAAATCGTTCTTTAACTTACTCCAATGTGGTTTTAAATTATTGAAAGACAATGGGTTAAAAGCCATTGGATCGAGTAATTTATTTTTGTGGAAAAACTTCGCTCACCAGATTCGATCGAGTAATTATCAAAAAAAGAGCAAACCTTGGACAAGGTTTACTCTTTCTCTTTTAAAGTATAGAAATTTCTGATCATCTAATCTGACGCCTGACAGTGAAACGGTCTGACACCTATAGTTTTTAACTGATTAATTAGATTCTCTTTTATTCAATTCATCTCTAATCTTAGCTGCTTTTTCATAATCTTCATTTGCAAGCACCTCTGATAGCATTTTTTCTAAATCGTTAACAGGCATCGTATCCAAAGACACCTTTGGACGCTTTCTTCTCGTACGCTTTGGCTTTTCCTCTTTTTCTGTAGCAGTAGTATCATCTTCGTCCAAAACGATACCAGCAGCTTCTAGAATAAACTCATACGTGTAGATTGGACAATCAAAACGCACTGCCATAGCTAGCGCATCAGATGTACGAGAATCTATTTCCACCAAATCGCCTTCCTTCATGCAAACTAATTTCGCATGAAAAATACCATCGACTAGGTTGTTGACAATAACTTCCTTCAACTCTACTTCGTATTCTTGAAGAATGTTTTTCATCAAGTCATGTGTTAATGGACGACTCGGTGCCATTCTTTCCATTGCTACAGCAATAGCTTGCGCCTCAAATCCACCAATCACAATAGGAAGACTTCTATTTCCATCTCTTTCACCTAGTACAACCGCATAATTATGCGATTGTGTTAAACTGTGAGATAAAGCAACTATATCTAATTCAATTTTCTTCATTCAATTTTCTGTTGGAGATGTTTAAAATGATAAATCGATTCTAAACATTACTTAATTACGGTTGACTTATTCATTGCACGTTCCTTAGGCTCAAAAATTAAATCATCACCTAATTACTTATAGCAAAATAACTTATTTGAAACCACTGGTCTTTTCCAAAAGTCGTGCAAAAATAATATTATATAATGAAAAAACGAAAAAGGAGCAAATAGGTTTTAGAATTCTATGAAAGTCATTTGAAACTAAGGAATGTTTAAATGACTTTTTTTGCAAATATCTTTTATAAATCATTACTTTTGCGCTCCGATAGAACATTACTCGATTTTACTTTCCAAAGTTATGTATAAAAGTATATTAAAGCCGTTATTGTTTTTGTTAAAACCTGAACAAGCACACCATTTGACTGTCAAATTGCTACAGATTACCTTGTCGATTCCGATCATCAATACTATTTTCAGAAAAATTTTTCAATTTGAGCACCCTAGCCTGAAAAGAGAGTTATTTGGATTGACCTTTAAGAATCCTGTTGGCCTAGCCGCTGGTTTTGATAAAGATGGTAAATACTATCAAGCAATGGCAGCATTGGGTTTTGGATTTATTGAAATTGGTACGGTGACACCAAAACCACAAGCAGGAAATCCTCAGCCGAGATTGTTTCGTTTGCCAGAAGACAATGCGCTTATCAATCGAATGGGTTTCAATAATGAAGGTTTAGACGCTTTTGTTAATCGGTTGAAAAATGGTAAAAAGCCAGAAGGCGTTATCATCGGCGGAAATATTGGTAAGAATAAAGTCACGCCAAATGCAAATGCAACAGAGGATTATAAAATATGCTTTGAAGCATTATTTCCATATGTTGATTATTTTGTTGTAAATGTTAGTTCGCCAAATACGCCGAACCTTCGTGATTTGCAAGAAAAAGAACCTTTAACGAAATTATTATCTACACTTCAAAACTTAAATCTAGCGAAACCTAGTCCTAAGCCCATTTTATTGAAGATTGCACCAGATTTAACAAATGGTCAATTAGATGATATTATTGAAATTGTGGCAAATACTAAAATCGCTGGATTGATTGCGACAAATACAACGATTGATAGAACAAATATCAAAACGCCGCTTGAAACGATTCAAAAAATCGGAAACGGTGGTCTGAGCGGTCAACCTTTGGCAAAACGTTCTACGGAAGTCATCCGATATTTAAAAACAAAATCACCTAGTTTGAAATTAATTGCAGTTGGTGGAATTGCAACACCTGAGCAAGCGATAGAACAATTGAATGCTGGTGCGGACTTGGTTCAAGTTTATACTGGATTGGTTTATGAAGGTCCTGCGATGATTAAACGTATCAATAAAGCGTTGGTTAATTAAGAACTGATGTTACGCAAAGTATAATTTAGAGAACTCATATTGCGCAGAGTTAGCGTCATCTTTTACTCGGTCGAGCTTTGTCTGCCAAGCTAACGACAGGCAGGCTCGTG
>CAZMEH010000833.1:0-4843 GCA_964564885.1 uncultured Saprospiraceae bacterium
ATATGTTAAAATACAATATATGGCTTTAAATTGAATTACTTGATGAAAAATCATTATATCAAAAACAAAAGAACCAGCAAAATAACTTCTCGTTATAACATTAATATACTTTCCTACAAAAAAAACAGCCTTTCAGTGCAGCAAAGCACCAAAAGGCTGTTTCCAATTAAAAACTATAATCAACTCAAGAGAAAACTATCGTTTCCCATGACACTGCTTATATTTCTTACCGCTACCACATGGGCAAGCCGCATTTCTATTAATTTTCTTCTCCGTGCGTCTAACCGTTTCAGGCTTTTTGCGTTGACCAGCTCCTGCTGCCGCTGCTTGTGGCTCTTGACGATTTGTGTTTCCTTCCGTGCGACGTTGTCTGCGAGTAGGAACACGAGCTTGACGAACATCCTCTTCGCTACGAATTGGAATATCACCTTTCGATAAGAACGAAACTACTTCACGATTAATATCACTGATGAATACTTCAAACAATTCGTAAGCCTGAATTTTATAAACAACCAACGGGTCTTTTTGCTCAAAACCAGCTGCTTGAACAGACGTTTTCAATTCATCTAAACTACGTAAATGCTCTTTCCACGCATTATCAATCAATGCAAGTGTAATTGACTTTTCAATATCCGTGATGATCGTTTTACCATCTGTGTCAACTGCTTTCGCTAAGTCCGCAGAAACATTGATACCTCTTTGACCATTACTATATGGAATAGCAATATATTTATAATTCTTAGTTTCATCATTGAAAGCACTGTTGATCGCAGGCATCACAGCTGCACGAATGCGACCTGTTTTTTCACGATACGCTTCAAAAACTTGTCCTTGAAACTGCTCTACTAAATCTTCTGTATCCACTTCATCAAAATCAACTGCTTGGAATTTTGGTTCAACACCAAAATAAATCAACGCATCTAATTTGAATGCTTCAAAATCGCTACCATTTTTGTGTTCATACACTAATTCTTCGGCAAGGTCAGTGAACATATTGTTCAAATCCAAAGCCAAACGCTCACCAGAAAGTGCATTATAACGACGTTTGTAAATCGCTTCACGCTGAATATTCATCACATCATCATATTCCAACAAACGCTTACGAATACCGAAGTTATTCTCTTCCACACGTTTTTGTGCTTTCTCGATAGACTTCGTTACCATTGAATGTTGAATAACATCACCATCTTGATGACCCATTTTATCCATTACTTTGGTAATTCGCTCCGAGTGAAACAAACGCATCAATTTATCTTCTAAAGAAACGAAGAATTGTGATGAACCTGGATCTCCTTGACGACCAGCACGACCACGTAACTGACGGTCAACTCGACGAGAATCATGTCGTTCTGTACCGACAATTGCCAAACCACCTGCCGCTTTCACTTCTTCAGATAATTTAATATCCGTACCACGACCAGCCATGTTTGTTGCAATCGTAACTTGACCTGGGCGACCAGCTTCTGCTACTATTTCAGACTCACGTTGGTGATGTTTTGCATTCAAAACGTTGTGTCTAATATTACGACTCGTCAATACATTACTTAGTTTCTCAGAAATATCAACGGTAGTTGTACCAACTAGAACGGGTCTTCCTTGCTTTGTCAAAAGGTGGATTTCTTCCACAACAGCAGCAAATTTCTCCTGCTCCGTTTTGTAAACCAAGTCTTCTCGGTCATCACGAGTAATCGGACGATTGGTTGGAATAACCATGACATCCAATTTGTAGATTTCCCAAAATTCACCCGCTTCCGTTTCGGCTGTACCTGTCATACCACACAATTTGTGGTACATACGGAAGTAGTTTTGAAGTGTAACGGTTGCGTAAGTTTGCGTCGCCGCTTCAATTTTTACACCTTCTTTCGCTTCAATCGCTTGATGAAGACCATCCGAATAACGGCGACCTTCCATGGCACGACCTGTCGATTCGTCAATAATCTTAATCTTATTATTTTCAGAAATTAAGTATTCTGTATTTAATTCAAATAAAGTATATGCTTTAAGCAATTGCTTCATCGAGTGAATACGCTTGTTCTTAGCAGAAAAATCTTGAATTAATTTATCTTTTGTAGCTACTTTTTCCTCATCGCTTAGGTCTGAATTATCAATAGCTAGGATTTCGTCGCCAATATTAGGCATCACGAAGAAGTTAGCATCTTGATTACCTTTTCCTAAAAATTCAGAACCGTTATCTGTTAATTCTACAGAGCGGTTTTTTTCATCAATAAAGAATAAAAGCGGTGCATCAGCAAGGTACATGTTCTTACTTTGCTCTTGCATATAGAAGTTTTCGGTTTTTTCCAAAATGGATTTCATACCAGTTTGACCGATAAACTTAATTAAAGCATCTGTTTTAGGTAAACCTCTAAATGCTCTAAATAAAGCTAAACCACCTTCACCTTCTTGTGGGCCAGTACTTCCTTCTGCGATTAATTTTTTCGCTTCTTTCAAGTACTTTTGAACCATTCGCTTCTGACCAGAAAATAATGACTCTACCAACGGTTTAAGTCCTTGATATTCTTGTTCGTCTCCTCTTGGAATAGGTCCAGAAATGATTAATGGCGTACGAGCATCATCAATTAAAATCGAGTCAATCTCATCGACCATAGTAAAATGGTGCTTACGCTGAACCAAATCATCTAAATCTCTGACCATATTATCACGAAGATAATCAAAGCCAAATTCGTTGTTTGTTCCGTAAGTAATATCACAATTATAGGCCGCTCTACGTTCTGGCGTATTTGGTTTATAATTGTCAATACAGTCAATCGTCAAATACAAAAACTCCATGACAGGGCCTATCCATTCGCAGTCACGTCGAGCCAAATAATCATTTACTGTGACAACGTGAACGCCTTCGCCAGCAAGTGCATTCAAATAAGCAGGAAGCGTTGCAACAAGTGTTTTACCTTCACCCGTTTTCATCTCGCCAATCTTACCTTGATGCAAAACAATACCACCAATTAGCTGAACATCATAATGAACCATGTTCCAAATCACTTCTCCGCCTGCTGCGTCCCAGTGATTGTTCCAGATAGCTTGTTCACCATCAATAGCGACATATTCTTTCTTCGTATTAACCGCTAATTCTCTATCGTGATCCGTTGCAGTAACAGCGATAGTTTCATTATTCGTGAAACGACGAGCTGTTTCTTTGACGACAGCAAAAGCCTCTGGAAGTATTTCTTCTAGTGCTTCTTCTATTAATTTATCTCGGTCTTTACCAAGTTTATCTATTTCTCCGAAGAGTTCCTCTTTCTGAATAAAGTCATCCGATTCTGCTGCTTGCGTACGGATGCTTTGAATTTCTCCATCAATCTCAGTAAGATAGTCTTTGATGTAACCTCTGAACTCAATAGTTTTGTTACGTAGCTCATCATTAGAAAGTGTTTCTAATGTAGCGTAGTGCGCATTGATTTCATCAACTATTGGTAAAATTTCTTTTACATCTCTATCGTACTTATTCCCGAAAGCCTTAGTCAAGGTCTTGGTTATAAATTTGAACATATTTTATAATTATTAATTTTAATCGTCCTAGGTTAGGTATTCGATACCCTGTCTGCCAACGGGCAGGCTCCAAGGTGTCCGATACCTGATTTTGCGTACAAAAATACAATTTATATAATGAATTCACTATTAAATAAATGACCTTATATCTAAAAAGTATTTGCTTTTATCTATTAGTTCTTGTGAATAAGGACTATTAAGGTAGAAGGTTTTTTGATATTTCTTATCAAAATGAATATTTCTGCTATTCAATACGGCTTTTGCCCCTTGTTTTAAGTGATTGAAAAACAATGAGTCATGACCACATTGGATTGAATAATATATATTTTGCAAAAATTGCCAAAGAACTATATAATTCTTATTGTCGATTTATCCTTGTTCAATACTCATCATAATTTATTCCAACTTATATTTGCAGTTCTTTAATGTCAAAATGGCTTGAAATAATATTTTTAAAAGTTAAAATGCGACATAATTTCAAAGTACAGGCTACTTTAGCTGCCAAATATCAGATACAAAAAACTAAGTTTTAAACAAAAAAATATGAAATTTAAAATAATCTACGCTTTAATTTTTATCATAATTTGTAGTTTAGGAATGAGTTGTTCCAATAGCGAAGGGTATGAAAATATTAAAAAATATTACTTTCCAGTCAGTCAATTGACTGATGGCGGAAGAGTTTATGAATATTCGTTAATAGGCGATACACTAGGGCTTTCTGTATTTTTTAAATATGAATCTTTTCCACGAGAAGATAAAGTCATGTTTATCACTACTCAATTTAATAGTTATTGTATTCAAAGTGCGATTTATAGAGATGAAATTGTGCATAATGGCGCAATTCGGGAAGCAATCAGGGCTTTTGAGTATGATGAAAATATAGACACAACTTACATCACGGACTTGGAAGTAATTTCTGGAAACGTTTTTCCTTTTGAAGTAAAAGACTCTAGTCGATTCTTATATAAGGTAGTTGGTTATTCACAAGTTGATACAACAGAAACGAGCACAATTGACCAGCGGATTATGTATTTAGGAAAAACGGTTCACAATTATGATGGTAAACATTATGATGCGATAGATTTTTCTATTGAAAAAACAAGAACGGAGAAAAGTGCTGAACGTGGCGATTTTGAAGTAAAATACCTCACAAGAGAACGTTATGCTCAAGGATTGGGTTTAGTTTACTTTACAGAGAAAATCGGAGAACAAGAACTTCAGTTCAAATTGACTAATGTGATGAAAATGGAAGAGTTCACAAAAAGCTGTGAACGAATGATTTATAATGATTACTAAAAATGATTTAAGGGTCGGATGCCTCAAAGGCGTCCGACCC
>CAZMEH010000834.1:0-3060 GCA_964564885.1 uncultured Saprospiraceae bacterium
TTGTTCCAGATGAAAACACACCTGTTCGACTGAAAACTATTGCGCAAATTGAAAATATCGCTCAAACACATGACAACGGCAGCAGCCTAAGCATGGGTTATTCAGATAGATTTGCGGAACTGGAAAGAACGATTCAAGAACGAGATTTACCCGTTTTTGAATTTATCATCAGAGAACCGCTTGAGATCTTGCCCTTTCATTTTCAACGATTGTTCCATCATTTAACAGAATTAGGGCATTCTGTTGAGTATATTCAAAATGAATGCGTTGAGCAAAAGAATGATTTAGGCGTATTTCAACAAATGTTACTCGGACAAAAAGGAAGCGTTAAAGCAAAATTGGATAGTTCGATTTTGATTTTAAAATCAAAACGCTCGACTGCTTTAGCTACTTTTTTGGCGCAGTTGATTCAAAAAAATCCAGACTACCGACCTGTTGCGCTTATTCCAGAAAAAAATAGAACGCTTGATAATGCTTTTGTACAAGAAGGTTTGCCGAGTTTGGGTATTTTATCCGAATCGTTGGCTCGCCCATCTTTGCAAATTCTGAAATTGATAACCGCATTTTTATGGAAACCGATTGACCCATTTAAGGTCATGGAGTTTGTTTCGTTGACCGTAAAACCGCTTCGAGATGGTTTGGCGTACATCATTGCGAGTGAAATGGCACAAACGCCTGGTGTGCATAGTGATAGATGGCGTTTTCGTATCAAAACCTATTTTGACGACCTAGAAGAAAGAGCGAAAGAAGAAGAGATTGACGTAGCAGAAACACGTAAACAATATAATTTTTGGTTCAATAGAACTCGTTACACGATTACTCAATCAGTTCCGATTGAAGATGTGATTGAGATTTTTGCATACCTTGCCGATTGGGCAAAAGCTACCTTTGATAACGATAAAAATGACCCAAGTTCGATGCTTGTTTTAAGCGAACAAGCAAAACGAGTCGTTGAATTATTGGAGTCGTTACCAGATTCGGAAAAGCGATTGACTAACTTGCAATTAGAGCGAATTGTCCGAACGATTTACGAACCGTCGCCCATTACATTTAAAGAAAGACAGGTGAATCATTTGGCTTATGCGCACCATAATAGTGCGATTTTAGAGCCGATTGATAAATTAGTTTGGTGGAATTTCTTAGATAATGAGCCACCTTATTTCTTTTCAAAATGGTATAAAAAAGAATATTCTTATTTGAATAATATTGGCATTCAAATGGAAACGCCGCAGCGAGAAAACGAACGTTTACTTTGGCAGCGCATTCAACCGATTGTTAATACAAAAGAGCAATTAATCATTTGTTTACCAGAAATGGTTGATGGAAAAGGCGTTCATCCGCATCCGTTATTTGGTAATTTAGATGCGTTTTTTGAAAACCTAGAAGACTTAATTATTGATATTGATAAATCAAAAAACCTTGATTTATTATTCAGATTAGGTTTAGATGTTCCAGATAAGATTGTATTGACGCAACGCAATTTTGGGCAACCGCAGCCATTTATCAAGATTGACCAAATTGACCAATTAACTAAGCGAGAACAAGAGTCGTACAGTAGTTTGGATACCTTATTATACTATCCGTACAAATGGGTTTTTCAATATCAAATTGGTTTGCGCAAATCTTCGATTTTGAGTATTGTCAAGGATTATACTTTGATGGGAAATCTAGCGCACCGAGTTTTTGAAAAGCTATTCAGAGACAAAGGAAACGAAGCGTTGACTTGGGATAAACCAGCAATTATTGATTGGGTTGACCGAGCGACAAATCAGCTTTTAGAGAAAGAAGCAGCCGTTTTACTGATGTACGGGCGAGAACCTGACCGAGTGGCTTTTATGAATAAATTGAAGTTTGCAGCGTGCAATCTGATTGGAATGATTCGTAATAATGGTTGGAAAATTAAGGGCACTGAGCAAAAACTCGAAGGAAAATTCCTTGAAGCGGAAATAAAAGGCGTTGCGGATTTGGTTTTAGAGAACGACGAAGGCGAATTAGCGGTGATTGATTTGAAATGGCGAGGCACAAGCCGACGCTTCAATCTCATCAAGTCTAACGAAGATTTGCAGCTTGTTTTATATTCAAAACTATTGACCACCAACGACGAATGGGCGCATACGGCTTTCTTCATTATGGAAGAAGGAAAGATGATTGCTCGCAACAATTTGGCGTTCAAAGAAGCGATGGCAGTTGCGCCAGATGCTGACCACAAAGCGGTGCACAAAGATATTTACAATAAAATGATTGCGACTTATCAATGGCGCATGGAGCAAATCAAAGAAGGTAAAATCGAAATCCGAACGGAACAAACCTTGGAAGAGATTGAAGATACCATGACGGCGAGCGAACTCATGGTTTTACTAGAAATGAAGTCCAAAAACGCACCATTCGACGATTATAAAACACTGATTAATTTATTGCAATAGGGAGATTCATTGTTTGATTGCTTGATTGTTCACAAGTTAATGCAGCACAAGTATTAGAACAATGAAGCAATTTAGCAATGCAACAATGAATTTAAAATGAAAGAAGGTACAATTAACGGCGCATTTTGGTTTCACTTGCTTATCACAATGATAGCATGGTTTGGTTCATTTTTGTTTTCTTGGGAAATCATGTTAATCGTTTATGCGATTGTGCAATTACAATTTGCAGTGCTAGGACAGTGCATTGTCAATAAGCATCATGACCTTGATGATGTGGATAATGATTATACTTTTTATGCTTATCTATTTGAATTGATTGGTTTTCAACCCAATAGAAAGAAATTGCGTTTTTTTGTGCGTCGTATTTCTAATTGGCTTTATGCTGTGATTGCTTTGACTTGGCAAGTTGTTTTGGGTTTTGAGCCGTTGTTGTTTTGAGCTGGGAGGTAATTTTAAAAAAACATAACAAAATAGACAAGTATTTTTTTATTTTAAATAAGATTTATATTTTTGTGCTTTAAAAGTCATAATACTAAATCTCAAATAAAATGAATAGTAGTAGTTTTCTAGAATTATTAAAAGAGCATCCATTTCTTTTATTCTTAATACTAGTGCAACTGCTCAAAAGTTATTGACA
>CAZMEH010000835.1:0-1807 GCA_964564885.1 uncultured Saprospiraceae bacterium
AACCACGTTTACTAAACTTTTGAAGTTTAGTAAACGTAAGTCTAAGCTTCTAAAAAGCAATATAAAATACTTGTATGCATACTGTAGATTTTCAAAACATCTAACGCCTTTTTATTACTTATCTTTTACTAACAAAAATACCATCTAAAGCATCACCTTCAAACAAACCTGTATCTCTATCATTCACCCGATTGTAAACCGCTGCAACAAAAACAGTCTTAGCTGCTGCTGTTATCGTCAATGTAAATAGAATTACAATTGCTGCAATCACACCGGCAAGAACAAGACTGATGGTTTGTAATAGCATAAAAATACCAACGCCAGCCAATATTCCTATCAAGCGAATAATTCCAAAACTAAAGTTTCCAGCTAGTGATTCGCCCCATTTTTCTTTCATAATTCTGAAAGATTCTTTGATAGAACCAAACACATCTTTTTCTTCATAAATAGCAATTGGAACAACGAAAAAAGTCAAAATAGACCACGCTCCACCAATCAACGAACCGACAAATTCTCCAACTCGACCTGTGCTATAAATAGCTTGCAAAATAGTACCAACCGTTGCAGAAACAACTGCCCAAGCAAGTATTTTACCAATTTTAGAAGTCGCATAGCTCATGCCATCGCCTAAGCTAGTTTCTTTGCCATTAAAGATTTGTATCGAACAATGAATTAAAGCCGCATTGAAGAAAACTATAATGAAATAGTTAATCAAATAGTAAAGAAAAATCAATGCATATCCTAATATTTCGCCAGCAAGCGCATCGTCCATTAGTGTTGTAATCGTATCGCCAACCACTAAAAATATGCCGCCAAAGAAGGTCAATAAAACCAAAATCAATGATATAGTCGAAATAAGCGGAAATAGTAAAAGTGTTCTGTTTTCATTAATGGTTTGAAAACTCATTTTTGCAATTTTCCAACCATTCTTTAAACGTTCTAGGAAGTTCATAATCGATATTTTTTTTAATTATAATGAATAGGGCTTTAAGGTAAGCAATATTAAATTGAATATATATTATATATGATGAATATATAGGTTAAATACCCGGTTAGTTTTTGGGGAAGTTTTCAAATCTATATACAGGACAAAACGAATTTCTCTAAAGTATAAACGGGTATCTTCCTATAAATTTATAATATTACAATTATATAAATACGATATTTTGAGGTGCGCACCTTGAAATCCGCTTCTATCACGCTGTTCGTGAATAAATTCTAGCCTTTCATGAGAAACATTACTCTTTTCTAAACAATTCTGCTAGTTTTGCATTTAGTTCACAATGCAACTAATTTTTCATTAAACCATATTGAAACTGAATGTCAAAAATTGAAATGCCAAATCCGCCAATCGGTTACTTAATGACACGAACACATTTAACATTAAAAAAGCAACTAAATAAGGCATTTGCTGATGCCGGTCATGACATCAGAGTAGAGCAAATGGGCTTAATGCGTTGCTTGTGGCAACAAGATGGCGTTTCTCAAAGAGAATTAGTAAATCAAGTGAAAAAAGTCAAATCAAGCATTACAAGGCTGATTGACAATATGGAAAAGCGCAATCTCGTGGTCAGGATTCCAGACCAAAACGACAAGCGAAACAGACTTATTTACTTGACACATAAAGGGAAAGCACTTCAAGAGCAATTAGAAGTCATTTTAAATAAGAAACTAGAAGAAGCGTATCAAAACATAGAAAAAGAACATATACAAATTTGTAAAAATGTGTTAATCGACATGTTTAACAATTTGGAAAATATAGAATAAAATTAGTTCACTTTGCAACAAATTAGTGCTAAGGAACAAT
>CAZMEH010000836.1:0-3112 GCA_964564885.1 uncultured Saprospiraceae bacterium
GTATAAAACATGAAAATAGAACATATAGGAATAGCAGTAAAAGACTTAGAAGCAAGCAACGAATTATTCAAAACGCTTTTAGGAAAAGAACATTATAAAATAGAAGAAGTTGTTTCTGAGCATGTCAAAACCTCTTTTTTCCAAACTGGAGAAAGTAAAATCGAACTATTAGAAGCATCAAATCCGAATAGTGCGATTGCAAAATTTATTGAGAAACGAGGTGAAGGTATTCATCATATTGCTTTTGAAGTAGAAGATATTTATGCTGAAATGAAGCGCATGGAAGGTGAAGGTTTTCGATTGCTGAATAAAGAACCGAAACGAGGTGCAGATAATAAATTGGTTTGTTTTATTCATCCAAAATCGGCAAATGGCGTCTTGGTAGAATTGTGTCAAACTATCAAAGAAACAACATAATAAGATGGACAGAGAACTCGTAGTTAGTATTCACGCAGTTAGTGGCGCAATCGTTTTTATCATTGGATTGCTACAAATAATCTTGAAAAAAGGTGGAAAAGTTCACCAAATTCTTGGAAAAACCTATCTCTTTTCTTGGGTAGTTTTGTTGATTACAGGAATATATATTGGTGGTGTTTTTATAACAACTGTCGGTATTTTTGGATTTTATTATGCGCTGACGGGTTCTAGGATTGGAAGTTTAAAGAACAAACCGATTCAACTTTTTGACAAAGCTGTAATGATATTTGGAGCAGGTACAGCCGTTTATATGTTGTATTCAGCGGTTCAATTGTATTTAAAAGGGAATACTTCGTTTGCGATTATATTCACGGTATTTGGTTTGATTTTCTTGACTTCTACTGTCCAAGATATTTTAAAATATATTTATAATAGAAAAATTAAGAAAGAGGATTTAGGTAAAATGGATTGGTATTTTGAGCATTTTATTAGAATGGCCATTTCGTTTATTGCTGCGGTAACTGCCTTTACTTCTATTCAAAATGTTTTTCAAAATAATACGATAAACTTTCTTGCACCAACGGTTATTGGTACGCTGCTAATCGTCTGGACAAAAAAGTATTATAAAAAGAAATTTAATCTGAAATAGAGGTTAGTTACTTCGTAATTAGTTACCTAGTTGCCTTGTAATTAGTTGTTTAGTTTATAATAATGTCCAAAACAAAATATAAATGGCTCAAGGATTTACAGATTTGGATGTTTATAAAGTTTGTCGGAGGTTTAGAAAACAAGTTTCTGAATGGGTGAAACTGTATTTCCCTAAGAGTGAAAAATATCAATTAACACAACAAGTATTTAATGCTTCTCGGTCTATTACTGCAAACATAGCGGAAGGTTATGGAAGATATTATTATCAAGAGAATGTTAGGTTTTGTAGAATAGCAAAAGGTTCTTTAGAAGAGACTTTAGAACATTTGATTACGGCTTATGATGAAAAATATATAACACTAGATATTTTAAAAGAAGCAAAGATACATCATGAAAATTGTATAAAACTCTTGAATGGATATATCAGGTTTTTATTAAAAACAAAAAATAAAGAATTTGACTAGAATGAAATTATCAACGAAAAGTAACTAATTTCTAATTAACTAGGCAACTAAGTAACTAAAAAAATGAACGATAACGTAAAAATATTAGAAGAAAAAATAGCTTTAGCCAAAGAAGGAGGCGGGCAAATACGCATAGATAAGCAACACGCTAAAGGAAAACTAACGGCTCGTGAACGAGTTCATTTCCTCATGGATGAAGGCTCGTTTGAGGAAATTGGGATTTTGGTGACGCACCGAACAACAGACTTCGGAATGGAAAAACAGGTTTTCTATGGCGATGGCGTTGTAACGGGTTACGGAACGGTCAACGGTCGTTTGGTCTATGTTTTTGCACAGGATTTTACGGTTTTTGGTGGCGCATTGTCTGAAACGCACGCTGAAAAGATTTGTAAAATCATGGATATGGCAATGAAAATGGGTGCGCCATTGATTGGTTTGAATGATAGCGGAGGAGCTAGAATTCAAGAAGGTGTGCGTTCGTTGGGCGGCTATGCGGATATTTTTTATAAAAATGTGATGGCATCTGGCGTTATTCCTCAGATTTCGGCAATCATGGGCCCTTGTGCTGGTGGAGCGGTTTATTCGCCTGCGATGACGGATTTTACGATTATGGTCGAAAATTCGAGTTATATGTTCGTTACAGGTCCGAATGTTGTAAAAACGGTCACGAATGAGGAAGTTACTTCCGAAGAATTAGGTGGTGCATCAGCGCATTCGACTAAGTCTGGTGTAACGCATTTGACCGCAGCAAACGACATTGCGTGTATTGCAAAAATCAAGGATTTGATAAGCTATATGCCGCAGAGTTGCGAAGAGAAACCTGCGAAACTACCTTATACAATTGGCAACGAAACCCGTGAAGTTTTAGAAAGTATCGTTCCAGAAAGCGCAAATCAGCCTTATGATATGCGTGAAGTGATTGAAGGAATTACCGACGAAGCGTCTTTCTTTGAAATTCATAAGAATTATGCGGAGAATATTGTCGTTGGTTTTGCAAGATTAGCTGGTCGGAGTATCGGAATTGTAGCCAATCAGCCGATGACTTTAGCGGGCGTTTTGGATGTTGATAGTTCTAAAAAAGCAGCTCGATTTACTCGTTTTTGTGATTGTTTTAATATTCCGTTATTGGTTTTGGTGGACGTTCCAGGGTTTTTGCCAGGAACTGATCAAGAATGGAATGGTATTATTACGAATGGTGCAAAATTGCTTTACGCACTCAGCGAAGCGACCGTTCCGAGAGTAACCGTAATTACTCGTAAAGCGTATGGCGGTGCTTACGATGTGATGAACTCTAAACACATTGGAGCAGATTTGAACTTTGCTTGGCCATCGGCAGAAATTGCGGTAATGGGTGCAAAAGGGGCGAGTGAAATTATTTTCCGTAGAGAAATTCAAGCATCAGACGACCCGACAGCGAAATTAGCAGAAAAAGAAGCGGAATACGCTGAGAAGTTTACAAATCCATATCGAGCAGCGCAAAGAGGTTTTATTGATGAAGTGATTTATCCAAAGGATACCCGACGAAAATTAATTAAAGCTTATGCGATGTTGGAAAATAAAGTAGTGAAATTACCTAAAAAGAA
>CAZMEH010000837.1:0-1646 GCA_964564885.1 uncultured Saprospiraceae bacterium
AACTATGCACACCACGTTGAACCGAAAGATTAGAATAGGCTTTAAGTGTTTCTAAATAAATAGAATTTTTCTTGCGTCGGTCAATTCTATATGCGCCCAATCTATTCATAAAATAGGCTAACGCACCTGTATTGAATAAATTTAAACCTGCGCCATAAGAGAAAGCAGGCAGGCCAACATAATCTACTGTCAAGCCAATTAGAATAGAATCCAAGTTGCTAAAATGAGTTGGAACGAGGACGACCGTTCCTTTTTTTGATAATTCCCTGATGTGTTCAACTTCGCCAACCGCTTGTATTCTTTCTTGAAGTCGATGCCTCATGCCCCAGAATTTCCAAACATTCTTAGCAGAAGCCGCATTCAATAAACGGGTAAATGCCGAAGTCAAAAATCGGCGAGCAAACCAATAGGTGTCTTTATTGAAATTTCCTTGAATTTCGCTACCATATCGGCGCACGATCATTTCCAGAATTTCTTCTTTGGAAATAGTGGCAGTTTGGTCAGAAGAACTATCTAAAGGCTGTTTAAGTAAATCTTTTTGAACTTTTGACCAGAATTTTTGCTCATTCGGCGGATCAACTCGCCACGGATCATTCTTAATTCGCTCTCGTTCTAGAAACATGGCTTTGGCAATTTCTTCATCTAACCGTTCTCCGTGAAGTTCTAAAACCCGCTTTTTAGTGAATTCAACAACGCTTTTCTTAAAGTCTTCCTTATCATCCATCAACTGAACAATAGGCCAATCGTCAAGGTTTGGAGTGACAAACGGATACTGCTCTTTTCTATATTTTAATTTTAAAGGCATTTTATTTTAATTAAGAATTACGAATTACGAATTGTTGATTGTTTCGCTTTACAAATAACTGTTTTAACTTCCTTTCATCTCTCCGAAGGAGGGAAGTTATACAAATATTCTCCTCCTTTGAAGCAGTTAGAGGAGGTTTCAGAACAATCAATCAAAAAACGCTTGAACTTGCTTTAACGCATTTTGATTATTATCCGATTGAATGGATTTTTTAATCTCTTTCTGTTCTCTGGATGTTAAATGAAAACTCAAAGACACTCCTTGACTCGGCTCGCTCGGTTCATATTCAAATCGAATAACGTCCAATTGATCTTTGCCAAGTAATTGTTTTAAATAGTTAATTTGAGTATCAGAATTAAAATCTTGCTTATTAAACATTTTGCCCAGTACACCCAGCGTACTAAACCATTCTTTAACATAGCCTTCGGTTTTAGGTTCTAATTCTGTGTATTTTCTACTAGCTCTAATCTGTATTAGAACGACACCGCTGGTATTTTCTTTAATCCAACTTTTGAAAACATCAATAAAACGAAGAGACGTTTCAAAACCATAATTGTCACGCCAGCCTGCGTCGATGGCTTCAATTGTGGGTTTTGTTGGTAAAGTAACATTTGGTAAAATGAAAGGATAAGTCGCATTCATCCTTAAAACACTTGCCATTCGAGTATTATAAGCATTTTGAGCTTCAAAAAATTGACCGTAATCAATCGCATCTACAAATAAATCTCGTTTTGCAAAGCCATTTGAAGGACGCATCATAAATGAAACAGGCTGCGGCGAAATAACGAGTTTTCTAGCATCGTTTGCAATAACAGGCGTCATGTAAAGCATCGGAATAGTA
>CAZMEH010000838.1:0-3184 GCA_964564885.1 uncultured Saprospiraceae bacterium
CCTCCTTGACGCCAATCCGAAGCCTCGGTAAAAACCTCAGTGAGTGCAACTACTTTCATGAGGCGAAGACCGAATAATAGATAAAAAACCTACTTCATTTGTTCATAATAATACAACTCATGTTCTGGTAACAATTGAGGTTGCAAGATTTTAACAAAGTCCTTTAAGACAATATTCGGGTAAACAATCGCTGATTCATAAATATCAAAACCGCCATTTGCGTTTACTCTTTCTGTATAATTATACATTTCTCCTGCGCCGAAAGCTTCAAAATTTGCCATTCGTTTATCGCTCTTTTCAACATCCGCTTTAGAAAACACAAAACCGACATCTAACCATTTCTCTGCACTTTGTGCTTTGGCAAATATCGCTTCCAAATCCAAAGACAAACTCAAAGAACCTTTGCTATCTTTCCAAAGATAATCGCCGCCAGCATCATTGATGTATTTCGCCAAATAACTCTCACCCGTCGGCACATACCAAACACCTTGAAATGGAACTCCTGTAAAAACCGTTGGACGTTTTTCGATTTGCGCTACTTCTTTTGAAAGCGATTGATATTCCGTTTTCACTTTGCTAAAAGTAGTTGTTGCTTCAGATTCTTTCTCCAGAAAAGCCGCAAAAAACTTAATCCATTCGGCTCTAGCCAATGGTGTTTTCTCTCTAAATTCGGCTACTACAACGGGTTTCAAACCCAGCGATTTCAACTTACTGACTTGGCTCAAATCAGATAAACCATAAGTAAATATAATATCTGGATTCAAATCAAGTAATGATTCGTAATTCAAACTACCTTCAAAACCTAGTTCTTTTATTGCTTGACTTTTCACTTGTTCCGTTACCGAATTATTGTAAATCAAGTTAGTATTTGTCGCCCCTTTTATCACCTCTCCTGCCCCGAGTTCCGCCATCATTGCAATATGCGTAGTCGATAAACAAGCCGCACTTTTGATGGGCAACTTTATAAAAATGGCATTTTCAATCTCTTTCGGTTGTTCATTTCTGTACAAAACATACTTGTAACTATCACTGGAATTGTCCAGCAGATTATTCACTTCTACTATTTTATAATCATCAAAATTGGTGATATTAAAATTTCTAGCAAATTCATTTGAAGTCTTGTTTTCTCCTTGCTCAACTTCTTGCGATTGACAAGAAAAGGAAACCGTTACTACGATTAGCAATAATAGGCAATGGATAAATCTCATATTTGAATAGAATTTAGGTATTAGACTTGTTTACAAATAAGTCTATTGGAATTTATAACAAAATTACTCTTTTTCTTTCGTTTACCGTCCAGCGTTCACCGAAATTCGTCTATCTTCTAACCTCATTTTTTAATGTTTCAAGAACTAACTTGCGAGGTCTTCAAGACCTTGTAAGTTTGAACTAGGCAACAGAGAGAAACTTACAAGATTTTGAAAACCTCACAAGTCAAACTTCAACTAAAATCTTCGTATTCTTTCCGTTAAACGACGATATCGAAGCAGATAAGTCGATTTATAAATTTGCAAATAGACAAATAATCAAACTACATTGATAAAAAACCATAGTTAATTGAATATTAAATCATTATAAATGAATTGAGCGTAAATTTGATGTTAACAAAAAGCTCTTTTAGAATCTCATAAGCTAATCTATACATGAATATTTTCAATTTCATTAATCGTAGAGTTTTCCTCCATATTCTATTTTGGTTGGTTTCAGGAACTATAATTATAGCTGTAGTCCTAAACCTTGCCGAAAGTACGCCGTATGTTTGGGAAAGGTTTGCGCTTTCTCTCATGAGTCAGATTGTGATGATTGTCATTGGTATCAAATACCTCATTCCAACTTTTCTTTTAAAGAAAAAATATAAGGAATTTGCGCTTTACTCGCTTGTTGCGGTGGTCATTATTTCTTTGATTATCAACTCAATAGAAGTTGAGATACTAGAATTACCAGACATTCACGATAGATTTAAAGACAATGAGCCAGATAATTTTGATTTCCTTCCCAATATTTTTCCTCATGCCATTGCATTGATTGTTGCTTCCTTGGGCGAAGCGTTGCATTATGCTAATATGAGAATGCGAGAAAGTGACCGACTCAAAAGCGAAAAGCTAGAAACAGAAATGAAGTTTTTGAAATCTCAAATCAATCCTCATTTCCTTTTTAATGCACTTAATAATGTTTACACATTAGCCATTATCGAGTCTGACGAAACACCAGACGTTATTTTGCGATTGTCTGATATGTTGCGTTATATGTTGTATGATTGCAAAGAAGACCTCGTGCCATTGCACAAAGAGTTAGATTATATTCAAAATTTTATCGCTTTTTATCAACTCAAGGAGGAAGAACCTTTGAATATTAAAACCGATTTCAAGGACGTTCAGCCAGATATGTTGATTCCTCCGATGCTCTTTATTCCTTTTATTGAAAATAGTTTTAAGCATAGTAAAATAGAGGATTTAGAACGAAATTGGATTAAAATGGATTTAAAAACCAATGGAACGTTGGTTTTTCAAATTCAAAATAGTATTCCAGATACGATGTTTACAAAGGATAAAGTTGGTGGAATCGGACTGGAAAATATAAAAAGACGACTAGAATTGATTTATGGAGACCAATATCAGTTAGACATCAAAAATGAAAACGCTATATTTGATGTAAAATTAAAGATAAATCTTAAAAAATCATGGCGGACAAAAAGATCCGATGTATCGTAGTCGATGACGAACGTCTTGCAAGAACACTTTTAGAAAATTTCGTTTCTAAAATTCCTCATTTAGAGTTAGTCGAAAAGTGCAAAAATCCAATCGAAGCCATCACTTGTCTTCGCAATGAACATATTGATTTGATGTTTTTGGATATTCAAATGCCCGATCTCACTGGTATAGAATTTTTACGAACGGTAAAAAAAATTAAGCCTTTAGTAATTTTCACAACGGCTTACTCGGAGTTTGCACTGGAAGGTTATCGACTAAATATTACAGATTATTTGCTCAAGCCATTCTCTTTCAAACGCTTTGTGGAAGCGGTTGAGAAAGCGACGGAGCAAATTGAATTACTACGTATTGCGAACGAGCGTCAAGAGCAAGAAGCGAGGACTACGACCGCTGAAATTCGCAAAAACTATATTCTCATCAAAGCGGCGCACAAAATATTTAAAATCAAATATGAAGACTTAGTGTATCTGCAA
>CAZMEH010000839.1:0-10108 GCA_964564885.1 uncultured Saprospiraceae bacterium
TTCTAAAAAAATGTACAGTAGTATGAAAAATTATCTTATGAAGTATCGTTTTATTATAATTTTTATAGTTCTAAGTGTAGGAGTAAAAGCACAAACTTATGAATGTACTTGGCATTTAATTAAAAAAATAGAAAATTCTGATACTACTAAAATGGATTTGAAAATTCAAGAAGGAAGTATTCAAGAACTAACTATTCGTAGTGAAAAAGTAAATAGTAGATTAAAGGATACTATCATTGAAGATAATATCGAATTTATTTTAATTGGTATTGAAGGAACAATAGAAAAGTATATTGGTACAGAGATGACGGAAGAATATGAAGAAGCGTCTTGTCCATGTTTTTTCTATCAAGGAATATCAGAACAGGATTTATTTTATCAATTCTGTGAATCTCAAAGGAAAATTTTTCATGTGGAATTGAAAAATAAAGAATTGCATTTAACTACTTTGAGAAAATTTGATTGGAGAGAAGGAATATTCAAAAAACAAAAGACTAGAGAAGTGTATATTTACACTAGAGTTTTATAATGAATGTTTTAAAGGTCAAGTTTAAGTAAGCTATTTTTTTAAAAAAACTAAAAATGCCAATCAACCAAAGCATCAAACAGCAACTTTTTCAGCAATGCGAAGCCTATGTAGCACAGAAAATTGCTGCTGCTCAAAAAGGTATGCAAGACGCTCAAAATGCCGCGAATAACGAAACTAAAAGTAGCGTAGGCGATAAGTACGAAACGGGCAGAGCGATGATGCATTTGGAGAAAAATAAATATGCTATTCAATTAGGCGAAGCCATTCAACTCAAACAACAATTATCAGAAATTACTCCAACTAAGCATTGCGAAGTGGTAGAAAATAGTAGTTTGATTAAAACGAATAAAGGGAATTTCTACATTGCAATAAGTTTAGGGAAAGTAGCATTGGAAGGTGAAAAATATTATGTCGTTTCGTTAGCTTCGCCATTAGGCAAAGCACTGTATCAATCTAAAAAAGGTGATAGTGTTGCATTTAGAAATATAAAATATCAAATCTTAGAATTAGTTTAAAATGAGGAGTCAGATGTCCGACCGCTTTGCTGTCAGGTGTCAGATAAATTATTGTTTTGTAATACTAGAAAATTATTCGCTCCGTTTTTTTTCTATGTTTTCTCTTCTAAAATAATTACTATATTTGAATTGTATAAATATATGCTCAAAATAGCCAGATAATAGATTTTTTCATATAATTTTGATTGATAAGAATTTAAAAAAACTGACTTCTGACAGTGAAGCGGTCTGACTTTTGTTTTTTTAAAAAAAAGGCTAAAAGATGAATATCGAAGAATTTAGAGATTACTGTTTATCTAAAAGAGGAACAACGGAAAGTTTTCCATTCGATGAAAAAACGTTAGTATTTAAAGTGCTGGGTAAAATATTTGCACTGTCTGGATTGGAAAATATACCAGTTACGGTAAATTTGAAATGCGATCCAGAACGTTCGATTGAGTTACGGGAAGAATACGGCGATATCATTGCAGGCTATCACATGAACAAAAAACACTGGAATACTGTAACTATAGAGGAAGGCGAGTTAGAAGACAAGCTGATTATGGAATTAATTGACCATTCTTATGACTTGGTAGCCGCTAAACTAAAAAAAGTAGATAAAGAAGTACTCAAAAATTTATGAGAAAAGTAGATTATTTAATTATAGGTCAAGGTATTGCAGGAACGATGATAGCTTTTTTTGCTAAGAAAGCAGGAAAGAAAGTATTAGTGATTGACCAGTCGAATCCACATTCTGCATCAAGAATAGCTGCGGGTTTAATGAATCCAATCACGGGAAGAAAGTTTGTGAAGAGTTGGATGATTGATGATTTATTACCATTTGCTATTGAAACCTATCAAGAGTTTTCAGAACTGCTAGGAGAACAATTTTTTGAACAAAAAAATATCCTTAGGGCTTTTGCTGATAATAAAGTGGAAGCGAATTGGTTCGTTCGGTCAAGCGTTCCAGGCTTTGCTAAATATATACAAGACGAATCAGACCTTGGCGATTATACGGATATTGTACATCCAGCATTCGGTTACGGTGAAGTGAAAAGCGGTGGAAGGGTAGAGATGAAACGATTAATTGATTCGTATCAAGATTATTTGATTAGTCAAGGCGATTACCTTTCAGCCGTTTTTGACGAGTCGAAAATGGAAATTGGAAAAGACAAAGTTATTTATGAAAACATTGAAGCAAAGCGAGTTGTTTTTTGTGAAGGAATAGGTGTGCAACAAAATAAATTTTTTAATTACCTACCAATTCAAGGCAACAAAGGAGAGATTTTTATTATCAGAATTCCAAATGCAAAAACAGAAAAAATCATAAAACAAAGTCTTTTTATCATCCCGATAGGAGAGGAGTTGTTTTGGGTTGGCTCGACTTATTTCAATAAATATGAAGACGCTGAACCATCAGAGGAAGGAAGAGAGAATTTATTGAGGCGATTGAGTAAAGTCTTGAAAGTACCTTTTGAAATAGTAGAACATAAATCAGCTATTCGACCAACTGTGCCAGATAAGGGTAGAAGACCTATGATTGGTGTTCACATGGAATTTGATAGATTGGCTCTGTTTAATGGAGCTGGGACAAAAGGAGCTTCTATTACGCCATATTGGGCAAAGCGATTTATAGCTTGTTTGGAAAAAAATGAAGAAATAGATGATGTTGTGAATATTAAAAGATATAATTAGTGCCGTTGTTCCGATATCTATTGGGACAACGATACCGTTTCAAACCTATAAAAACAGATGACTAATGAATGATTTACTATACCTCATGGCATTAGAGCAAGTGCTTTTGGTTGGCCCAACAAAAGCAAAAGAATTAATAGCACATTGCGGAACTGCCGAACAAGTTTTTAAAACGAAGAAAAGCGATTTAATCCGAATTCCTAATATTGGTTTAATCGGAGCAGAGAACATCTTAAGATTTAAAGATTTTAAAAAAGCAGAAAAAGAACTTAAGTTTATAGAAAATAATGATATTCAAGTCTTTACTTACCTTGATAAAGATTATCCTTACCGCTTGAAGCAGCAAAGCGACTCTCCACTGATTTTATATAAAAAAGGAAACGCTGACCTCAATCCAAAACGTGCTGTTGCAATAGTTGGAACTCGAAAAGCAACGGTTCGAGGAAAGATGATTTGCGAAGAACTGGTAAATGGATTGAAAGAATATGATGTTACTATTGTTAGTGGACTAGCTTTTGGAGTTGACGTTACAGCTCATCGAAAGTGCTTAGACGAAGAAATCCCAACGATTGGCGTTTTAGCGCACGGACTAGATAGACTTTACCCAAGTCAACATAGGTCGACGGCTAAAAAAATGCTTCATCAAGGCGGATTAGTTACGGAATATAGAAGTGAAACAAATCCAGATCGTCAAAATTTCCCAAGTAGAAATAGAATTATTGCGGGTATGTGTGACGCTGTTATTGTTGTAGAAACGAAAAGAACAGGTGGTTCAATCATTACCGCAAAAATAGCAAATGAATACAATCGAGACGTGTTTGCAGTACCAGGAAGATTAGAGGATGAATATTCGACAGGATGTAATTGGTTGATAAAAATACACAAAGCTGCATTAATCGAAAGTGCTGCCGATATCGGCTATATTATGCGTTGGGAAAAAACGAATGAGCAAAAAATTGGTGTTCGAAGAAATATATTCGTGGATTTGAATGAAGATGAGCAAAGGATTGTGGAACTGCTAAGAACGGAAGAAACCGTTAGTTCTGATAAAATTACCCGTCAATTGAAAATGTCAATAGGACAACTAGCGGGTTTGATGCTCGAAATGGAATTTAAAGGAATTGTAAAACCCTTACCTGGCAGTCGCTTCTCTTTGGTTCGATGAAATGTCAAAATAAAATCACATTAAGTTAAATTTAATATGAAAAGAGGAGAAAAAACTTTTCCTTTGCGTGAATTATTTAATTTTGAGCTATTCAATAAAGTGTATCAAAAATTTATTTATGTTTAATTCTTTATCCAATGGGTTAAAACCACATTATACTAAATAGCAACTAACTTTTGATACAGTGTATTCAACAATTCTCCTAATAAAAAATCATGATTAGAAATTTAATTGCAATTATTGTCATCTTAATATTCGCAGGATGTAGTGCTACTGCGCCAAATCCTCCATCAGAGAAAAAACCTAAAAATATTATTCTGCTTATTGGCGATGGTATGGGCGTGACGCAAATCACCGCAGGAATGTATGCTAATGGGAATAAATTAAATCTTGAAAGGTTTAAGGTGTTAGGTTTACACAAAACACATCCTAGCCATAAAGACAACCTTATCACAGACTCGGCAGCAGGTGCAACCGCTTTTGCTTGTGGCGTGAAAACGTATAATGGCGCAATCGGAGTTGATGAAAATGAAAAGCCTGTCCAGACGATTCTTGAAATGGCAGAAGAGAAGAACCTAGCAACAGGTTTGGTGTCAACTTCTTCTATCACGCATGCTACGCCAGCTTCTTTTATTGCACATCAACGAAAGCGTAAAATGATGCAAGAAATTGCAGCGGACTTTCTAACGACAGAGATTGACTTTTTTATCGGTGGTGGAAAAAAACACTTTGAATCAAGAGAAGATGATAGAAGTATCACGGAGGAGTTGAAAGCTAAAGGATATTATATGTCTGATTTTATTCAAGAGGAATTGGCTGATGTAACTATTCCAGCAGGTCAAAACTTCGGTTATTTTACGGCAAATGGAGAACCATTAACTAAAGAACAAGACCGTGACTACTTAATGCCAGCAACAGAAATGGCGATTGATTTCTTAGATAATCATACTAAAAATGGTTTCTTTTTAATGGTCGAAGGTTCTCAAATCGACTGGGGCGGTCATGCGAATAACTCAGATTATATCGTTGCAGAAATGATTGACTTTGATAATATGGTGGCAAAAGCACTTGATTTTGCAGAGAAAGATGGAAATACCTTAGTTATTGTAACGGCTGATCACGAAACAGGCGGTTACTCAATCGTTAAAGGTTCTACGCAAGATACTTTAGTGACTAAATTTACGACTGATTATCATACGGCTGATATGATTCCTGTTTTTGCATATGGGCCAGGTGCAGATGCATTTGGTGGTATTTATGAAAATACAGCGATTTTTGATAAAATGAAAGCGGCTTTTGGGTTTTAAGTAAGAAGACAGAAGTCAGACCGTCCTGAGTGCTCGGATTGGCGTCAAGGAGGATTGCAATTATATGATTGTCAGTGCTTTAATATCTATTGCCACGAGCTAAAGCACGTGGCAATAGAAAATTAAAAAACAAAACAATCAATTGATAATCAGTAAGTTATGTTTACTGCTAACTGTCAACTATTTACTACATTAATCTACTGTTTAAAAAAGCATAAAGTTGCTTAAAAAGTCGTAAAAAAAAGTCTTCGACAAACGCTTAATCAAGCGTTTGTCGAAGACTTTTTTAATAAGCTCTATAATAAAAAAAGCCACTGCGGTTAGCAGTGGCGAAGTTTTACTATGTAAATTACTGAAAAAAATCAAAAAAAATATTTTATGTTTTTAGGGACGGTATCACTTTTAAACTTTAAGTACATTCAGTGTTAAAAAGTCGAAATAATCATGGTCGATTTGCGTAATAGGTACAGAAAATACTTTGGGTTCATCCTCAAGATTCATCTCATTAATTTTCTTTTCAATATGACTATATAGCATTGCTTTTGTCTTAATGAGCAGCAAAGTTTCTACAGATTCTACTATTTTATCTTCTTTCCAAATTTTACAATGATTAGCTTTTATTATGTTTACATGATTGGTCAAACGTTCTCTCAGAATAGTCTCCGCAATGGAAAGCGCAATATTGTGGTCGCTTACTGTAACATACATCATAACCATAGTTCTATATTTTTTTGGTATAAAAAAGGGTTTTAAGAAGTCAGAAATCAGATTATTTGTTCCACTCATTGTCGGAAGTCAGGTTTTTATTTTTGCATTCCTTTATGTAATGTTTCAAATAAAAAGTAAAACCTGCATATAATTTATACTTTCTGACAGCGAAGCATTCCGACAATAAGCGAAGCGCATAATCTGATTTCTGTCTGCTCACTTAAAACTGACAGAAATACTTCATTTTATCTTCTGCTTTAATAAATCCAAGGTCTAAACACTTTTGCAAATCATAACAAGCATCTGCTTTGTTGTATATAATAATGTTTGCTAATGCTCTATTAAAATAAGCCTCCGCATAATTATTATCTAATTCAATCGCCTTATTATAATTTTCAATTGCACTGACATTTTCATTAATCATCAAATATATATTACCTCTCAATTTATATAATTCTGACTCATCATGACCACTACTGACTTCAAAAGCTTGCTCAATATGTTTTAATGCTTCCAATGGTTTTCCTAAAATTTTATTAGTAATCGCCATATTAATATGTAACACATAATTCAAATCTTCGTCTTCATTATCAATATTCTTGTAAGTCGCTAATGCTTCGCTTGGCTTTTCCAATATTTTCAATAAAACGGCCTTATGAAAATGCGCTTTTAACAAATCAGGCTGAAAAGCGATTGCTTTTTCTACCAATACTAATGCTTCTGAGTACTTAGTATCCTGTGTTTTCAATAAACTTTTAAAATAATAAGACGGTGCGTAACTAGAGTCTTTTCTAATTGCTAAGCCAAAGTAATTATAAGCTAATTGCGTTTCTCCTTGTTGTTTTTTAATCAATCCTAATAAGTCATAATCAATCGCTTTCAACACTTCTTGAGATAGCAACAATCTCTCTGCTTTACTATATTGATGCTCTCTAATCATTTGTATTGATAAAGCAAGAAAGCTTTCTTCATCCAATTCACTAATGTCAATATTATCAACACTATCAATAAACTCATCTTTATTATCCGTCCACAAGTCGCTGTAATAATCTAAAACATAATCTAAACTAGGTTGAGCAACCAATTCAATTGGTTCAAAAGCCATTAAATTTAAACGACCATTTGTACCTCTAAAACCATGTAATTGACCAGCATAAGGACTCAAAGTTAAAGCTTGCTTCATATCTGTCCTTGCTTCTTGCTCTCGACCCAACTTGTGTTTAGCCATCGCACGTTTGACTAGTGCTTCTGCAAAATTTTCGTTTTGAGCAAGTGCATTATCATAAGCCATGATTGCATTTTCAAATAATCCTTGTTGCATCAAATTATCACCATCGTTAACGAATTTTTGCATTTTATTCCCATATGTCTGAGGATTTGCGATTGCACTTCCGTCATATACGTTAATTTGCGCTTGTAGGTTAACAGCATAAAAAAAACTGATTACTAAAAAAATAACTTGTTTCATAACTAATGTATTTTAATATTTCAGTATTTTATTCCTGAATGGTAAAAAAGGTAGCCAACTCATCATATTTCGTCGAAATCAAAATCGTGTTGCATATGAGAGCTGGCTGCAACGATACTGTATTAATCAATACTATTTCCAAAACCGTAAGACGTTATATTACTTATTACCTTCTTCCATGTTTATTAGCATAGGTGTCTTTCCGTCAGTGATAATCACCTTAGCATTAGAAGATTTAGCAAGTTCTATGAATGCTTCTATCGACTTGAAGTTCAAAACCATAGGACTAAGACCTTCTGCAATTATTTTTTGAGCATCTCGAACACCTTCCGCTTCTATTCTCTTACGGTCAGCCTCTTGCTTTTCTTCCAACAAAACAAACTCCATCCGTTGTGATTGCTGTTCCGCAGCCAACTTTTCTTCGATAGCCGTTGCTAAACTTGCAGGGAGTTGTATGCTTTTCATCAAGACTGCTTCTATCTCGATACCTCTATCTTCCAAGTTGATCATCATTTGCTTCTTGATGTCTTTTTCAATCTTCCCACGTTCTCCACTGTGCATATCTTTTGCTAAAAAACGAGAAGTAACATCTGCGATAGCTGAGCGAAAAACAGGTAAAATGATATTTGTTTCGAAATCTTTACCAATTTTTCTAAGGATATTTGGTACACTTTTCGGCACAACACGATATAGTATCGAAATCTCCGAACGAATACTTAAACCTTCTTTAGACGGAATAATGATGGCAACTTCAATGTTGTTAGTCTGTGTAGATACTTTTTCAATTGTACTAATCGCTGGAAAATATCCTTTTAGTCCACTTGTATAAATATCGTTATTATATTTTCCAAGTCTTTGCTTCACGCCAACTTCTCCTTCTCGAATGACTGTACAGTTTGTCAATGATATTGCTAAAATACATATGAGCGTCAAAAAACCAATGTTTTGTTTCATATTATGAATGTTTTAATAGTTAACTAATGCTGTTTTGATAGTATTACTTTTATAACAGGTAGTTTTACTTTTTGTTTAATAATTGAACGTGTTTTTTTGCTTTTTCTGTAAATCAGATAGCCTAAAAAAGAACAGCATTAGAACAATAGCTAGAGCAGAGAATACTTGATAATTTACTAAGTCTCCTAATGCTTGATCTTGATAAAAAGACATAGTTGAGATAACTTCATTCATTACAATAGTTTTTTATTTGAATAATTATATCTAATTGGTTAAAAGATTAATTACCGAGTGTTACTAAGTTCATTGACAATTTGTCTGCGGCAAGCAGGTTGCAAATATTTTGCAATTAAATAGTTGAATAAATATCTTATTTCAACAAACATTTTAATCAGTTTACTAGTGCGACTAGTGCGATTAACTGATAGGTTTAACTTTCTTAAATCCTTGTATTTCAGTGCTTAAAATTATCAATCACCTTAGGTTTGAAGGGCTAGAACAAAAAATGATAATCAAGTAAAACACACCTTATCAATTGTTAATTTTCTATTTACTGACCTACAATCTAGGGAATCAAATGATTATAGTAATTTGCTGGTTTATGTGGTTATACATTCTATAATATAATAGTAAAACGGTATTCCAATGATAATATTAATTGGAAATGTAATTCCTAAAGCCATCGGTAGATATAAACCAGGATTTGCTTCTGGTACAGCATTTTTCATAGCTGCGGGTACTGCAATGTAGGATGCGCCTGCGCCAAGTATGGCAAAGAGAAGCATATTTCCTACAGATTGCGTTAATAAGGACGCAAGTCCTAGCGCAATAATGCCATTGAAAAATGGTACGATACCAGCAAATAATAGTAGAAAAATACCGTTTTTACGCATAACGCCGAGTTGACTTCCTGCCCTAATACCCATATCTAGTAAGAACACGGCTAAGAAACCTTTGAAGATATCGGTGGTAAACGGCTTGATACCTTCAGCTTGCTGGTCACTTGCTAAATAGCCAATAATTAAACTCCCGATTATCAATAAGACGCTAGCATTGTTGACAGAATGATTGAAAATTTTAGCAAATGAATTTTTATCTGCTGAATTTTTATTTTCCTCCTTACTAAAAATCTTAATCATCAGTATTCCTACAACTATCGCAGGTGCTTCCATCAATGCCATTACTGCTATCATGTAGCCATCAAAAGGAACTCCTTCAAAATCAAGAAAGGAAATCGCCGTGACAAAAGTAACAGCACTGACTGAGCCATAAGCAGCAGCTATTGCGCCCGCATTCTTAATATTCACCTTACTTTTAAGGACAAAAAATGCTAAAACAGGAATAAGACTTGCTAATAAAAATCCCAGAAACATACTTCCAATTATTTCTTGGTCAAAAGTACTATGTGATAACTCGTTCCCACCTTTAAAACCAATAGAAAGTAACAAGTAGATAGAGATAAACTTAGAAGACCCTTCTGGTATTTTTAAATCATTTTTCAATTGAGATACTGAAATCCCTAGAATGAAAAAAAGTAACGCTGGATTCGTTAGATTTTCTAGTAAACCTGTCATGACCTAGTAAATTTCAAGAACTGTTTTCTTAGTGTACTTAACGGATAATCCTAACGCTTCTGCTTGAAGTAAAAAACTGTGTATTGGCAAATTAGGCATTCCTGTTACTTCTAATTTGTTAGCGGCACTTTGCTGTATAGCGTCGATGTCTCCACCATTCTCTTTAATCAAATTAACGAGTAGCGTCTTTAATTCTTCATCAGAATGTTGTTGC
>CAZMEH010000840.1:0-3618 GCA_964564885.1 uncultured Saprospiraceae bacterium
AGTTGGCGTGACGAACAGCCTGTTCGCACTACGTTTTTACCATTCGTGTTCTACTTGATTTACAAAAATATCCTCCATCGTTTCCCGCTTACGAATCAATTTTGCTTCACCATTGTAAATTCCAATTTCCGCTGGACGGAACCTTGAATTGTAATTAGAAGCCATAGAAAAAGCATAAGCACCCGCATTTTTGAATGCTAAAATATCGCCTTCTCTCACTTCATTTATCTTTCTATCCCAGCCGAAAGTATCTGTTTCACAGATATAACCAACAACCGTATAATACCTTAATGTTCCTTTGGGATTCGAAAGGTTAACAATATGATGGTAAGAATCATAAAACATTGGTCGAATCAAGTGATTCATTCCAGAGTCAACACCAGCAAAAACAGTAGCTGTTGTTTGCTTAATCACATTAGTTTTAACTAAAAAATAACCTGCTTCACTGACTAAATACTTTCCTGGTTCAAACATCATCGTTAAGTCTCTACCGTAATCCTTACAGAATTCGTTGAAGCGACTACTCAACTTCTCTCCTAGCGACTCAATATCAGTTTCACGATCATCTGGCTTGTATGGGACTTTGAAACCACTTCCAAAATCAATATATTCTAGATCCTTGAAGTATTCTTTTGCTGTATTTAACAATAAGTCTGAACCTCTCAAAAAAGCATCTACATCTAAAATATCCGAACCTGTATGCATGTGCAAACCAGTTACTTTGATACCTGATGAAATCAAAATACGGTGTAAATGACGCATTTGATAAATCGAAATTCCAAATTTACTATCAATATGCCCAACTGATATTTTCGGATTTCCGCCTGCAAAAATATGTGGATTAATACGAATGCAAATAGGAATAGAGCTACCGTAATGGTTTCCAAAATGCTCTAACATGGACAAATTATCAATGTTAATATTAACGCCAAAACTCACTGCCTCTTGTATTTCTTCAAATGAAACACAGTTTGGCGTGTACATAATATCCTTTGGGTCAAAGCCTGCTTTTATTCCCGTTCGTACTTCTTGAATAGAAACCGTATCCAATCCGCTTCCAATTTTTTTGAAAAATTTAAGCACATTCAAATTAGTCAATGCCTTACAAGCATACATTATTTTGAGGTTCGTATGCTTAAAAGCATTTGTAATTCGGTTGTACTGCGTTTCCATCCGTTCAAAATCATAAACGTAAAGAGGTGCGCCGTACTGTTCGCACAATTCAGTAAGCGGAACGCCTTGAATTTGATACTCTCCTTCTTTTAATTCCATCGTTTTTTAATTTCTATTATTAAGTGATAAGTGAATTTTTCAGAAGCTAATAAAGACGTTTGACGTTTTTTAAAATACCAAATGCCTCGCTTCTACTTTTTTTGATTGTTCTTAAAACAAAAAAAAATGTTGTCGCAATACAATGATTGCGACAACACTTCCTTAAGGACATCTCTAATACTTTAGAAACGCCTAACTATTGTTTATAATTTGATTTTGTAAAGTATGTCATACTAAAATCTATTATTCTTATAGTTTTTTAATAATTATTGGTGAAAGTTATAAACTGCATCAAGGCAGTCCCGATAACTATCGGGAAATCACCAAACATTATTCTAGTCTGCGAATACTTCAAAGTTGATTTTACCAACAACTCCGTCGTATAATTTAGCTTCTGCTGTGTAAGTACCTAATTCTTTCACTTCTTCTAAAAGAGTGATAGTTTTACGGTCTACATCTTCGTTCAACTGAGACTTAATAGCTTCCGCTAACTGAATGTTAGTCACACTACCGAATATTTTTCCGCTAGTACCAGCTTTAGCACCAATTTTAAGAATTGCACCAGCTAATTTATCCGCTATTGCAGTAAACTTAGCAGTCAATCGGTTTGACTCAGCATTTTGTTGCTCAATAAACTGACCTAACTGTCCTAAGTTTCTTTTGTTTGCGATTCTTGCTAAACCCTGTGGAATTAAATAGTTTCTTCCGTATCCTGGTTTTACTTTTACCACGTCATTAGGTTGCCCAAGATTGCTTACTTCTTTTATTAATATAACTTGCATGATATTATTTCAATTAAAATAATTACCAACCTATTCGTAAATAGGCAGATAAAGAATTAATAAATTTGAATAAAGACTATTGGAATTTTAATATTCCTAGTGCTCAACTCTTAATTCTTATAATGATCTACCACATATGGCATCAATGCCAAGTGACGAGCTTTTTTAACTGCTGAAGAAACCTTGCGTTGATACTTTAGAGAATTACCTGTAAGACGGCGAGGTAAAATTTTACCTTGATCATTCACGAATTGAGTAAGGAAATCTACATCCTTATAATCCACGAACTTGATACCAAACTTACGAAAGCGGCAATACTTTTTGCGTTTGTTTCCGATTTTCGGATTGCTTAAAAACTTTATATCATCTCTACTTGCCATGGTTTTGCCCTCGTTTAATTAAAGAGTAAAAAAATAAATTTTTAAAAAATAAAAGCTTTATTAAGTACATCTATATTTGTAATATCATATTTAAATTAATGACTTACATAAATGTTACTTCTTGTTCAGAACACTCAATCTATCTACGCTTTCCTCTACGCTGCTTCTTGTTCTGAGCTGCTTTTTTCTTAGCTTCTGCGTCTCTGATAGCACGTTCCGCTTCTTTTTCTTTTTTGTAATGTCCGATTTTACCAGCACGTTTGTCTTCGTTGTATTGAACACCAAACTTGTCGATTTTAACCGTTAAGAAACGAATTACACGTATGTCACGACGAAGTGTTAATTCTAACTTGTCAATAAAGTTACCGTCAGGACTAGCAAACTCAATTGTATAGTAGATACCTGTGTTACGTTTCTTGATAGTGTAAGCTAACTGACGTAAGCCCCACTCATTAATGTACACAATTTCGCACTTTTCTTGTTCTAAGTGGTCCATGTATGAACTTGCTGTCATTGTGATTTCATCATTGGACAGCACTGGATCGATGATGAAAGTCAATTCGTAATTTCGCATTATATTATATGTTATTTATGCGTTAAAATAGGCGACTTAATTCACCTAAATTTGAATAGTAAGATTCGTTTCCTAAGAAACGAGTTGCAAAAATAGTCATTTATTATGGTTTGTAAAAATTCTATTCAAAAGGTTTGTGTTTTTTATGGGAATTATTTTTTAATTAATGTTAGATCCGTTTATAAATCGTTAAGATATAGAGCCTAAAACATAAACAATTCAACAGGTCACCTCTTGTTAAATACAGCTTTATTTATCAGATATTCATAATAGTGCAATTTAACACATTAAATATATTAACATATTTAATATATATTTGCGATATGTTTTTTCCTAATACACAATCAAAACAATTTCTACCATGACTAAAAGTATCCTAACCGCACTAGGCGTAGTCCTAGGCATCTCTATGCTGTTGAATATTTTTCAATTAACAGGCGGTTTCACAAAAAGCAAACAGATTAAAAAACTATCTACTTCGCTAGCCCAAATTGAACAAAAAGCGGGTTCTTTGGCTTCGTTCAACAGTGAATTAGAACTAGATGTAAGCAATCTTCAAACAGAAAATATAACATTATTAGATAGCGTTACTTACTTGAACAAAGTCATT
>CAZMEH010000841.1:0-5207 GCA_964564885.1 uncultured Saprospiraceae bacterium
TTTTTAAGAATGTATAGTAGTATGAACTGATTTTTTAAGTACCACTAAATTAAAAAATTTCAAAGAAATTTTTATTACTAAACATTCTCAATAGCTTTACAGCTTAATCACATTCAAAATTAAATATCAATGCAAATTTTATTGATGACATTAGTTATAGCAGCTTTTGTTTGTATTTTATTTTTAAATTTCTACTACCGAGTAAGGGTTTTTAAGGCTTACAAGGTATTGGTTCGAAACAAAGTACAGTTTGACCCAAAAGATATTTTTGATAATAAGCGAATAGAGGAAGTGACTAATCGCCATCCAGCGTTCAAAACTGAAATCAACGATTTTATGAATAACATTCGTAAATCGGTTCGACTTGCTTCTGTTCTTATTCTCTTAATTACGGCTTTTGCTGCTATTTTGATGTTTATTAAAGAGTAAAGTAACTAAGAATATATATTCTTAGTTACTTGAAAATCAAGCGAACATCAAATGCCTTTTTTTGCTATTTAAAACTAAAAACCAATAGGTAAATGACTATTCAAGAAAATATATCATTAAAACCATATAACACCTTTGGGCTAAATGCTCATGCGAAGTATTTCACAAGAATAGGAAATGAAGATAATTTAATAGCATTATTATCTGATAAAACGCTTTCTACTGAAAAACAGCTTGTCTTAGGTAGCGGAAGCAATATTTTGCTGAAAGGAGATTTCGATGGTGTTGTTTTAAAAAATGAAATATTTGGCAAAGAAGTAATTTCAGAGACGGAAGATAAAGTACTTGTAAAAATTGGTGCAGGCGAAAACTGGCATCAATTTGTACTTTGGTCATTGGAACAAGGCTATTTTGGACTAGAAAACCTTTCTTTAATTCCAGGAACAGTTGGCGCATCGCCTATTCAAAATATCGGTGCGTATGGTTTAGAATTAAAAGATGTTTTCGAATCATTAGAGGCTATTGAGGTTAAAACAGGGAAAAAAGAAGTTTTTTTTAAGAAAGATTGTAATTTTGGATATAGAAACAGTATTTTTAAAAAAAAGTATAAAGGTCAATTTTATATCACGTCAGTGACACTCAGATTATCTAGGAAAAACACGGTAAATGTTAGTTACGGAGCAATCCAAAAAGTGCTAACTGAAATGGAGTTGGAACAAATCACACCTAAAGCGGTTAGTGATGCGGTCATTCAAATTCGTTCTTCCAAATTACCGAATCCTGCCGTTATTGGAAACGCAGGTAGTTTTTTTAAGAATCCAGCAATTAATCAATCTCTTTTTCAAGATTTACAAAAGAAGTTTCCTAGTTTAGTCTTCTATCCTCTAGCAAATAACTATTTTAAAATTCCCGCAGGTTGGCTCATAGAGCAATGTGGCTGGAAAGGTAAAATAGTTGGCAATACAGGTACTTATAAAAATCAAGCACTTGTCATTGTTAATCATGGTCATGCAACGGGAAAAGAGATAATAGATTTAACAGAAAAAATAGAAAATTCTGTTTTAGAAAAATTCAATATTAAGTTAGATAGAGAAGTTAACATTGTCTAAAGATAAAACAGGTTAAAATACGAATTGACTACTTTGTAAGTAAAGGCGTTTATAGAAGTGGTCAAAAAAATAGACAATTGATGTAGTATTTATAAATGCTACTTTACACATATAATATATAATAAAGAATAATTTTTAGCTAAAAAATGGAAGAAATTGAATACATCTACCACTTTGTATCTCGCAAAGATTGGGAAAAATATGAGGATCAAACTTTTTACAATCCTCCCTCATTAAAAGAGGAAAACTTTATACACTGTTGCACAAGTAGACAGTTTAAACATGTATTAAGTAACTATTTTAAGAATGTTAAAGTAATTTATATTCTAAAGATTCATGTGCTTAGTCTAGAGGTCGAAATGTTGATGGAAGAAGATAAAAATCAAATGTTCTTTCCTCATGTTTATGGTATTATAGATAGTGATGCGATTGAAGAAATCATTGTCTTAAAAACCTAGTAACATTTAATGAAAAAGCGAATAGTAAGAATTTACTATTCGCTTTTCTTTAAGTACAAAATGAACTTATTCAATCATTTAGCTCATCAAGTCTTTTAACTTCAGTGCCAAAGACATATCTCCTTTTATTTTAATTTTACCTGTCATTACCGCCATCATTGGATTAAGCTTTCCTGCAACTAGTTTGTGGAAACTCGCTTCTGACATAGAAATAGAACAATCCGCTTCTTTGTCTTCCTCTGAAAAAACGTTCTTTGCACCATTCCCATCAATATAGTACGCACTGCCTCCTAATATAAATTTCATAGTACCGCCGATTGGCGCAGCACCTTCCGCCTTACTATTTAGGTTCTCAATTATTTCTGGTGATATATCCATCTTTCTTGTATTTTTTTATGATTTGTTAATTGTAATAGAAGCTTTGAAGAGCTTCTACCGCAAATCTAATAATTGTAAAGTTGCTAAGTTGAATTATTCGATAAATTTATGATATTTTGAGATTAAATAAGTTCAATAAAAAAGCCTTCTCATAAAGAGAAGGCTGAACACGCTTACAATTACGCTGTCGCACTTACTAAACACAACTTCTTAAAATATCTTGATTCCTTTTAGTAAATTGCTAAAAGGAACTTAATTGCTCTCTTGTAAAATATTATTAATACATTTCTGGCTTTAGGACGGAAGAAATTTAATAATGTCACAAATTATTAAAAAAAGGAATTATTATTTTTAATAATAGCAGCGACACATTAAGAATTGTTGAAATTCTTAATGGTTTTGGACGCTTCGATTTTTTGTGATTTATGATAAAACGGTAGAAAGGCTAGGATAGTTACAGATTGATATAACCTGTTCAGAGAACTCAGAGCTGAATCATTTAACGGCTTATTGCCAACTGCGTCAACCAAATAACTTAATATTAAAGCTTTAATGATTACCACAGTAATTTCCAAATAACCATTATTTGGTCTCTAATAAATAGTGTATTGAACGCCTGTTACGTATTTAGAACTTTTCGTTTGGCGGAAAGGAAAATGCTGTGTGATACGATCGGTATCGTTATCATCATATCTGTCATACTTCATTTCAAATACAACGGCATTAAAATCTTGAACAGTATATCTTGTAAAACGCTGAGCAAACATCATTGAAAAATAACGAATATCCCAATCTATTGTCACTCGAAATTTCCCATCAGGTGTTCCATAATAAGAACGCTTATAGGAATTCATTAATACGGGTTGCAATCTTCCTGGACTGTCTTTTAGTTCATTGACAATCCGATTCAAAAAACGTAAGTTATCCAGATCAAAATCATCAATCCTAATAATTTTTTTTGTTCCAAGCTCATTCAACCTAGCCTTCACTTCAAAGTGAGGTTTTTCGATTTTTGTTACATCATCACTATACCAGCGCACCCTATATTTCTTACGAGAAGCGACACCATTTACATTATCCCAATAAGTAGAAAGCGTTGAAGTATCAAAATAAATATTATTAATTTGACGATCTGGATAGATTTTTTTGAAAGATGCAGGATGCAGTCTCACCATTTGCGTGATTAAATCAGGCATTAGATTATACATCTTAAATTTTCTTTCGTATCGCATCGTTATGATTAATGTGTTTAATTTGAGTGCATAAATTTACAAAAAATTATGTTGTAATCGTTTGATTGCTTTAATGCTGCGCTATCATTCGCAATAATTATAACAATCAAACAATTACAGCAATTCAATTTAATATTCATCGCCAAAAGCAAAATCCGCTTTTCTAAACGCCCATTGACCACGAGTAAAATCAGGAAATGCCATCGGCTGACTTCCCATAGCGATAGATTGCTCCGAAAGTGGCGTAATTGCTAGCCAAGTTGCCGCATCATAAACATCAAATGGCGGTGCAACATTACGTTTGACACTTTCAATAAAAGCATTCATCAAGAAAAAATCCATTCCTCCGTGACCTGCGCCAACTGCTTTATCTGCCATTCGCTTCCAAAGCGGATGATCGTGTTCTTCTAAATATGGTTTCGCATCTTCCCAGCGGTGACTTGGACTCACACCTTCGATATACAAAGATTTGTTCACCGCCATCCAAAGCCCTTTTGAACCTTGCACCCTAAAACCTAAAGAGTAAGGTCTTGGCAAGTTGGTATCATGTGTTAAAAGTACCGTTTCGCCATTGGTCGTTTTAATAATCGTTGTTGTTTTATCACCCAAATTAAATTTAACTTTAGCATTTGGATGATCCTTTCCGCCTTTTTCGTGATTGACCACATAATCATGTAAACCTTGCGCTCGTGTTGTCGTCGAAGTCAAATAAGCAAAACGATTTCCACGGTTTATATTTAAAAACTGCGCCACAGGCCCAACTCCATGTGTTGGATACAAATCACCATTTCGATGAACAGAATGAACGGTTCGCCATTTGGATTCGCTAAAACCTTTCTCACCAAACTCTACACCTTTACCGTAAGCACTTTTTCCATCATTGAATTTGACATGGCGCAAATCGTGCTGATAGCCACCTTCCAGATGTAACATATCACCGAACATACCTTTTCTAGCCATATTCAAAACCGCCATCACATCACGACGATAACACACATTTTCCATAAAAAACAAATGCGTTCCAGTTGCCTCATGCGTATTCACCAATTGCCAACACTCATCTATCGAAAAACCGCCACAAACTTCCGTTCCAACGTAAACGCCTTTTTTCATTGCAGCTATCGCCATCGGTGTATGCCAGCGCCAAGGCGAAGCAATCACAACAGCATCCAATGTTTCCTTTTCTAATAATTCTAAAAATGCCTTTTCATCTATTCCATAAGCCGTAGGTTTTGCTTTTCCAGCCTTAACGCACATTTCAACCGTTTTATCCAAAGCCGCTTGATCCGTGTCATTGATGGCAACTACTTCGCAATCATCTCGACGCAAACACAAGTTCACATGTCCACGACCTCGAAGCCCAACGCCTAAAAATGCAATGCGTATTTTTTCCTTATTTACTTCTTTTATAATATTTGTTGGTTGCGTATCAGTAGCATTAGCAGCCGTAGCTGTAATTAATCCTGCTCCTGCTAATGCGGTTGTTTGCAAAAAAGCTCTTCTATCGACTGTAGACATGGTTTTTATTTTGATTGTATAAGTTAATGAATGTACCCAGTATTAAAAGTCATACTACGGTACATTTTATAGGGCAGAGGAAA
>CAZMEH010000842.1:0-2881 GCA_964564885.1 uncultured Saprospiraceae bacterium
AAGGTTTGACATAATTTTTAATAAACCTTTTCCAACAGCTTTTTGATAAATTTTATATATTTCAAAATAACCTGTATCCGAAAAAAGTCCTTTTTTCTTTAAACTTGCTAAAGAAGAAAACGCCAAATACGGATTAATTGCACTTGCACCAAAACCAATTAAAGTGGCAAAATGATGTGTTTCTCGAACGTCACCCGCTTCTACAATTAACGATGTACTTCCTCGTAAACCTTCTTTGATTAAGTGATGGTGAATTGCGCCAACTGCCAAAAGTGACGGAATCGGAGCCAAATTACTATTTATTCCTCTGTCAGAAAGAATCAACATTTCAACACCATTGCGTGCATAATCTTCTGCAATCGCACAAATGTGGTCAATCGCTGCTGCTAAACGTCCTTTTTGTCCGTCCGATTTGAATACCATATTAATCACACCTGACCTGAAATCTGGTTGATTGAGGTATTTTAATCGAGCTAAATCATCATTGGTTAGAACCGGATGTTCTAAACGAATGGCTTTACAATTCTTTGCTGTTGGATGCGCAATATCTTCCATTCCTCCGAGCAACATATGCAATGACATCACCGAACTTTCCCGAATTGGGTCGATTGGTGGATTGGTCACTTGTGCAAAAAGCTGTTTGAAATAGTTGGACAAATGCTGTGAGTGATGCGACAACACCGCTAAAGGAATATCCAAACCCATTGAGCCAATTGGGTCTTTTCCCGCTTCAATCATTGGTTCTAATAGGAATTTTATGTCTTCTTTGGTATAACCAAATGCTTGTTGATTTTTAAAAAGCGTCTTATCATCAATTCGCACTTGCGTTCTTAATGTATCCGCACTTGGCAAATCCTCAAGCGTAATTTGGTTTTCGTCTAACCATTCCCGATAAGGCAAACGAGAACAAATGACTTTTTTCAACTCTTCATCACCAATAATTCTATGCTCGTCAATATCTACAATCAGCATTTTCCCTGGTTGCAAACGACCTTTCATGACTACTTTCGATTGGTCAACTTCCAATGCGCCTGCTTCTGATGCTAATATTAAGGTATTGTCATCGGTGAGCAAATAGCGAGATGGACGCAATCCGTTTCTATCCAAAGTCGCACCAACCAAAATTCCATCGGTGAATGTAATTGACGCAGGCCCATCCCATGAACGCATTAAATTTTCATGATATTGATAGAATGCCTTTTTATAATCAGGCATATCTGGATTGTGTTGCCATGCTTCTGGAATCATCATCATCAGTGAATTTGGCAAAGAACGACCGCTCAATACTAAGTATTCACAAACATTATCAAAACAAGCCGAATCTGATAATCCGTTTCCGATAACAGGTAATATCAATTCCATTTCCTGTGGCGTAAACAGTTCTGCGACCAGCTGTTTTTCGGTTGCTCGCCACCAGTTAACGTTTCCTGTAATCGTGTTAATTTCGCCATTGTGCGCAATATAGCGGAACGGTTGCGCCAAACGCCATTGCGGGACAGTGTTCGTAGAAAAACGAGAATGCACCAATGCGATAGCAGAAGTCAACCGCTCATCTTGTAAATCTGGAAAGTAAGGACGCAATTGAAAAGTCGTCAACTGACCTTTATATACTATCGTTTTGTAAGAAAAAGAAGCGATGTAGAAAAAATCCTGTGTTTGTGGAAAAATTGTATGAACGTTATGAACAGAAAATTTGCGAAGAATGAATAACTTTCGTTCTAATGTTTTTGCATCCCAACCTTCCGCAGATTTCACAAAAACGTGTTCCATTCTTGGTTCTGCTTTAACGGCAGATTCTCCTAAGTCTTCACTATCGGTTGGTACTTTTCGATAACCTAATAGTTCAAATCCTAAATCGTCAATGTAGTCATTGAAAAGTACTCTACATTGACGGCGTAAGTTTCTATCTTTCGGAAAAAAGACGACGCCAACACCATATTTACCAAAATCAGGCAATTCAAAACCAAGTTCTTTTGCCTTGTGTTTAAAGAAATCGTGTGGCATTTGTATTAAAATACCTGCTCCATCTCCTGTGTTTGGCTCACAACCGCATGCGCCTCGATGTTCCATATTTTGCAACATCGTCAATGCATTCTCTACGGTTTTATGTGTTTTTCTTCCATCAAGATTGGCTATCATTCCAATACCACAAGAGTCCTTTTCCATCTGAGGAACATACAATCCTTTGGCTGGATTTGTTAATTCATTGTTGTTTTGTTGTTCACTTTCTATCATGATTATATCATTATATATTCAGAAGAGAGATCGGAGAGCAGAGATTTTTAAACCTTTTTTATAAAATAAACCTATTGTTTTTTAGACTTTATCGCAACACAATCTTTGTTCTCTCTTATCTCCTCTCTATTCTAAAAAATTTGGCTTTTTAATATTGAAAGGACAACTAAGTTAATAACAAATAATTTAAAATTTTACGATTTAACTAATAAACAAAACATATCACTATTATTTCACTAATTAATGATATAATATTTTACAAATACGAAAATTGCATGTTTTTCAAAATTGACGGTAAGATTTGGTTATTTTAAATTTTGAACAGATTATTCTTTTGTAAATAACCATATAGCATCAATAAGTTTTGATTTTGAAAATCGTATTCCTTGGAAAGAGGACAATTATTTAGCAACCTACCTATTGTCATTTTTATGTCAAAAAAATATTGACTGATGTATTTTTGGGAATTTGTTATAGAAATTTTACGAGTATCAAAAAGACCGCTACTGTTTTAAAACAATAGCGGTCTTCGCATTCAAACGGTTTTTGTCAATTCATTTTATAGCAAAAAAGTATAAATGGGCATCTTGCTAGTTCATACAAACATTAGCCGCAAACATTGGTGCGAACGGGCAAGATGCCCATT
>CAZMEH010000843.1:0-3767 GCA_964564885.1 uncultured Saprospiraceae bacterium
GGTGCTAGTTATTTATATTCCTTCACTTATATAAGAATTAGAATTTTTAATTCGTTAAATACGATTAAACTTATCTAAATTTGGATGGTAAAATGAATCTATATTTTAGGGTTTATTGCCAATCAAATAAATATAAAAAACTGATTTTCAATGATGTTCCAAAACAAATTTTTCAAAACGCTACTACTCGTTACCGTCCTTCTTTTACCAAATGCCTTGCAAGCACAAGACTTATCTGACTCAATTGCGGACATGTATCAACGCTATATTAGGTTGATGGAAAGCAATCAGAAATTAGAGAAAAACAGCATTCAAGTTTCCGATTCATTAAATTCATTCAACAAATCATTGAATAGTTTTACGACAACGTTTTCGAATGTTGATAAAAAACTGGATCGAATTACAAATGATTTGAGTTCTAGTTTGCAACAAGTGAATCGTATGACGACGAATGATTTGTTGTCGAAAGAGTCTCGATTAAATACAAAAAAAGAGAAAATTCTAGCGACTTCTACCTTTATTCGTTCTGCAAATAATAGTTTTGACGCTATTGATGCTGCGTTGGCGCAATCTGATTATCTCGGAGATGTCGGTAATTTGAGTAGTCCGACGAATACGGATTTAGGATTTTCGTTATCAGAAGAAGTGACTAAGGTTCTAAAAGATAAAATCATTAAATCTAAATCTAAGCTTGGTGGAACAAGTACTGCTAAGGTTCTAGCTTTTGTAAAACAGATCGTTCAAAACCCAATGGTTACATCGTTTACAAGTTCTGTACCTGCACTGGGTTCGATTCAATCGGTTTTGAGTTTGGTGTCAAATATTGCGGTTAGTGACAAAAAGGTTTCTGTTCAGGAATATATTGATTTCAATAAGGAAATTGAAAAATATGTGATTCATTATGAAGCGTTAGGAAAAGCAAATGCTGATTTTAATTCAAATATTGGAAAACTAAGAACGCAAACAGAAGCACTGCGTGTTATTGTACGAAACTTTACGATTGAGCGGGTTAAAACAACAACGCCAGAGGCACAATTTGAAGCTGGTTTGGCATTGCATAAAGTCATTTCGCAATATTATGATAGGAGAGACTTGGAGAATAGACTGGATGAGATTATTGAAGAACATAAAACGGGCGGAAGGCTAAATTTACAAAGTGCATTAAATGAAAAACGTTTAGATTACCCATTTTATGCCATCAATCAAGCGCAGTTTATCCAGCAAGAATTAGAAACGATAACAGGACAATACACGGCGACTTACCGCAAGTATCACGAGTCGATTACTAAAGTATTACAGAATAGTAAATCTATTTCTAAAGATGCCAATAAAATTGATATTAAGCTAGCTTCCTTGGATAAAAAGCTAGATGCTTCGGTGAATGCATTTGAGCGCAATGTGAAAATTAAGGAAGTGAGTCGTAATTTACAATTGATTCCTAACTTGTAAACTAAGCTAGATTGAGCAGACTAGACTTACCGACCGACTAGACTTACCAAGTTTTTGAAACTTTGTAAGTCTGTTTTGTGCTAATTCATACCTTAACTCGTTATACTATTGTGTAAGTGAAGAGGAATGCACAAAATAAAAAACATATGAAAAAATACACCTTAATAGTACTGACATTTCTATTTGCAATGAACGTTAATTATGCTCAACGTCTATTTGAAGATGAAGGCAATGATGCCGAAAGCTTTACATTAATGTTGATGTTTAAATATAAAGGTTTAGATCCAATAACCGTAAGCATTAGGGATAATTATGGTTCGGCTAATGATAATGAAAATGTTTATGGTGCGGAGTTACGATTTGTAGGAACAGGTTGTGATTTTGAGAATAATTGGGAAATTCCAATTGCTAGTAGATATAGCTACGATCAATTGCGCCGATATTTAGTAGATGTTGATATCAGAACCTTTAAACCGAATAGTAATTCATTGCCAACTGATTTACAAATTAGGGTTAGTTTTTCTACTAATACTCAAAGAAATAGCAATATTTTTAATTGGAATTACAATCCAAGTAATATAGGAGATGAAACTCAAATATTAACCTATTTGTTTGAAGTATTGAATGACAATATTTTTATTCCATGTGCGGAAGATGCTGTAGAACTGCTGGAAAGCTACATTAAGGATTAATATACAATGTTCAATTAAGACTAAAATATGTTTGAACCTATAAAACAAATTTATTGAATGGTAGTTTTCGTCTTAATCGAACATTGAACATTGAATGGCGAGTTTTTGCCATAGGCTATTGTATATTTTTAAAATTTCCCGTCTTTTAGCATTCTGTAAATGGTTGATTTTCCGATATCTAGCTTACTTGCAACTAGAATGACGTTATCATCATATTTTTTAAGATAATGATATATAATCTTTTTTGTATAACCTTTCAAAGACATTTCTTCCGTTAGAAATGCTTCTACTTTTCTAGGACTATTAAAGCGAATATCTTCGGCTTCGATTTCGTTAGAAGCTGCCAAAACAGAAGACAATTCTACCACAGCTTTCAATTCCCTTACATTACCAGGGTAAGAATATTCTAGGAGTTTTTGCTTACCAGATGAAGAAAAATCTATTTTGTCCATCTTGTTTTGCTTTATAAAAGCAGTCAGGAAAAACTTCGCTAATAATATAATATCATTTCCTCTATCTCTCAACGGCGGCAACTCAATCGGCAATCCTAAAAGTCTATAGTATAAATCTTCTCGGAAATTACCAGCGTTGACTTCGTCCGCCAAGTTCTTGTGTGTTGCAACGATAATGCGTGCATCGAATTTAACGGTCTTATCGCCACCGATACGGTTAATTTCACGTTCTTGAAGCGCACGTAAAAGCTTCGCTTGAAGGCTAATATCCATTTCTGCAATCTCATCTAGAAAAAGCGTTCCGTTATTAGCTTGTTCAAATTTTCCAATCTTCCGAGTATTCGCACCAGTGAATGCTCCTTTTTCATGACCAAACAATTCGCTCTCTAGCAAATCCTTTGGAATCGCACTCATATTAACTGCTACGAGAGCGTTTTTGCGCCTGTCAGAATTGAAATGAATACTTTTTGCAACTACTTCCTTACCTGTACCAGTTTCGCCAGTTATAGAGATGGTTATATTTGTCTTGATAGCCTTTGACATCAAGTTGAATACCCGTTGCATAGGTTTACTATTACCAATGATGTATTTATCGAAGCTATATCTTTCTGTTAACTCTTCCCGAAGTGTTTCTACCTCTTCTTTTAATGAAATATTATTTTTGATATGTGCTAGCGTGTTGAGTATACGCTCTTTGGTTTCACTATCTTTTGTGATGTAATCATACGCACCTTCTTTCAACAATTTTACTGCTGTTGCAATATCTTGTTGACCAGAAAGTATAATGACCGTAATGTCCTTATTGAAAGATCTTATTTTGCGAAGTACATCTGTTCCTGTCATGTCAGGAAGGCTGTAGTCTAGCGAAATAATGGAAGGTTTTAAGTGAAGATTATCAATACACTCTTTACCTGTTTTGAATGAATATACCTCATGGTCAGGATTGAGCTCCATGATATATTTAACCATTCTATTATACATTGGGTCATCTTCAACTACAAAAATCTTGACAGGTTGGTGCTTTTTTTTCATACTTAATACTGTTTTAGGTATCGGATATTGTAGAAAGAATTATTGTAATGGCTGAGTTCTTAAACAAGCTTAATTAATCTATTTAGAATAATGAATAGTTAATTACCCTAAATATTGAATACCTAAAATAAAACAAAATTTA
>CAZMEH010000844.1:0-1505 GCA_964564885.1 uncultured Saprospiraceae bacterium
GCTTCGAAGCGAGTATTTTTTTAAAAGACATTAGATAATGACCTCTTTCATATAAACATACAAGTATTAAATAAATTGGAGAAAGCTGAAAATCCATAAAAGAGTAGGCATGAAAACAAAATATTAATATGAAAAATTTTCAAATTCATTCTTTCTTACTAAAAAATTTAAAGATTATGAAAGTCAACATTCAATTATTTTTAGCCGCAGTGCTAGTGTTTATCAGTTTTAATGCTTTTGCACAAGTGGCAGCATGGGACTTCAGAGTCAACGAAGAAATGGGTGATATCAGTGAAATTCAATTAAAAGGAGCAACCTTAACAGATAAAGGTTTAGTTGTATCTCAAAACAAATGGGCTACAGCTACATACAGTGGTAAAGCATTAAAGGAAAAAACGTTGATAGTAATGGCTACAGTAGGTGCATTAGGTGGCGGTGGTTCTGCATTTACTATCGACCACACTAATAAAGACGTTTTTGACGGTGTTGTTCTAGGAGAACGTAAAGCAGGTCAATGGATAGCTGGTAGCAATGGCTATGCACGTACAAACGCCTCTAATACTAGTAACTCGTTTGTTGAAACAGTTGGCGAAACAGTCATGATGGCAATCACCTATAAAGAAGTAAATGGTAAAACTAAAGTATCTATATATAGAAATGGTAATTTATTAGAAACTTACGAAAAAGGAGCTTTAGTAACTTATCAAAATGATGTTAAATTTATTTTTGGAGTACGTCATTCATTAGGAAATAGAGCTATTGGTACTTTTACAGGTGTCATCCAAGCTGCTGCAATTTTTGATTCTGCTTTAGACGCAGTAACTATAAAAGAAGCTGCTGAGAAGGAATTAAGTGGCGCTAGTGGTTCTGTAATAACTAGTGTTCCTATTACTTTTAATAGTCAAACCTTACTTGTAGCTTCTGAGAATGGTGCGGATGCTTCTAACTGGTATGAAGCAAAATATTTTTGTAATGACTTGGTTGCTGACGGAAAAGCTTACCAAAATCTATTTTCGTAAGCTCGCTCGAACCGAGCAGTTATTTTAATTATGTTATGCTGGTCCATACGAGATATCAACAATCAAGTTGGTGCTCCACTTTTAGATTTATAAGTACTCATTTGAATCTCTTTTTGTAAATACATTTCATAAGGAGTGAGGTAATAATTAGAAAAATGAGGCTTATTTCTGAAAAACCTGATTAGAATTTACTCTAAAAACTCAACCCAACCCTTCTTGAAAATAAAGTCGTTTGCTTCTGATAACCGTAGGTGATCTGACAGCGATACCGATAGTAATAGATAGGTCTGACCGCTAACTTCTAAAATGTACAGTAATGTGGTATAAAACAATAGACAAAGCTAAACGCAGACAATCAAATTGTCTTGCATCAGCCACTATTCTTAAATGTATAACCGTTATATAAAAACACAAAACAAAAAATCATATTTTGCACTTTAAGAAAAAAAAAAATTTCAATGAACATCGACACACGCACAAAAAAAA
>CAZMEH010000845.1:0-1790 GCA_964564885.1 uncultured Saprospiraceae bacterium
CAAACGAATAGAAGAGTTGAGCTTGAAGTAAAGAAAATGTAATCACTGGAAACTATTCCTACATCCAAGATCATAGTACTGTACATTTTTTAGAACAGAGATGAGAGAGCAGAGAAAAGAGATTTTTTGTGTTTTTTATCATCGCCGAGACTTAGGGACAAGTTGATAACCAATTAGTTATAAATTTCAATTCTTGTCTCTGTTCTCTCTTCTCTGCTCTCTTTTCTAAAATGTATAGTAGTATGATCCAAGATGTATATTACGATATGAAAGCAAATATTCAACTTATCAACATTTTATCATTATCTCCTTTGAGTTCGTATAGTTACGAATTCCGCAAAGGTGTGTTCTGATGAACCGTGTTGATGACTGTTTTTTCAACGAACGCCTTTGTAAGAATCCAATCTTACAAAGGCGTTTTTCTTTTTTTATTTTGAAACACAGAGACAGAAATACAGCGAATTAACTCATTGACATTCAATACTAATTTCGCTGTATCTTTGTGCCTCTGTGTTCATTTTTTTACTTTTGTTCATGCTCTTTCAAAGCATCTATTTTGACATATTCTAATGCTTTTTTATTGGTACTTTCCAAAACGACAGGTGGCGCATAACCTGCATGATACGCTTCTCGCCAACGCAAAGCACATAAACACCATTTATTACCTGCTTTCAGACCTACGAAATTATATTCTGGTCGTGGCGTGTTAAGGTCATTTCCCATCGACTTCGTGAAATCCAAAAATTCTTGTGTCATTATCGCACAAACAACGTGCGTTCCTCGATCTTGTGCGTTGGTTTCGCAATTTCCATTTCTAAAATAACCTGTCATTGGATCCGTGCAGCAACTCTCTAATGCTGTTCCAAGTACGTTTTTTGCTTCTTTTTCTACAATTGGTCTCATTACAGTAGTATTTGAATTAAGTGAAAGCAATATAATCGCAGCAGTGCCAATGATTATCATACTAAGTACTAATGATTTTATCATAATTTTTGTTGTTGAAATCGTTTAACTTTTACTTTTTAACAACTCATTATCCAATATTGTTTGCCGTATCAAATTCTTACCTATCAATCTAATCTTTCATTCACTCTTGTTCATTATTTTTTATGCTATCGAATTTTCATGGCTGCTTATCTAAAAGAATGAATAGTTAACAGAATTTAACATAAATTCCGTTAACTATTTTTTTATGTCGACTTTGAATCACATTATCATTGATAACTAAACATGAAACATAAAAACCGCAAAAACATACGATGGCGAACATGGGATTATCGTTGGGATGGTGCATATTTTATTACCATTTGCACCACTAATCGGGAACATTTTTTTGGTCATATTCATAATGACGAAATGGTTCTATCAAATACAGGAATTTTAGCTGATGTGTTTTGGTATGAAATCAAGCATCACGCAAAACATATTACATTGGATGCGTTTGTTGTAATGCCTAATCATATTCATGGTATTTTGATTTTGGAAGGGAATATTCTCGATGATATTATTACATCAGAAAATCGTTTTCAAAATATAGGCAAAAATTCAATTTCGTCCATCCTAGGTAGTTATAAATCGGCTGTTACTAAACATGCTAATCGCCTTGGTTTTGAATCTAGTTGGCAAGTTCGGTTTCATGACCATATTATTCGTAACGAAAAATCATTCAATCGCATTCAAAATTACATTATCAATAATCCTAAAAATTGGAAAGATGATTGTTTTTTTAAATAAATAAAACATCACAACCACAATGGTAGGGACACGGCATGCCGTGTCCCTACCATTGT
>CAZMEH010000846.1:0-2125 GCA_964564885.1 uncultured Saprospiraceae bacterium
GTAAACGTGGTTATGAATCTCCTTTAAATCTAAAATGTATAGTAGTATGATGCTAAATACTATTAATTTGTAATTCTTAATGGTTCTTTGATAATTTTGCGATTTCCGTCCAATGAGGCATGACGCATTGCTCCAACCTACTGAAAAACAATCGGTCATGCCCCATTAAACAGAAGGAGATTTTCATCTTGTCAAAAATTATCAAAGAACCTTTTTAATTTCTAATTATTTTTGATAAAACTACCAAACTTGTCCCAAAGTTGTTCTTTTGGTGGATAGCAGGTCAATTCAATAGGTACTTTCTTGACAGGATGTATAAATGCCAACTTGTAACTATGTAAATGAATAAAACCATCTCGGTTACGATGTAAAGAACCATATTTTAAATCACCACGAATAGAACAATTAATTTTTGCTAATTGAACCCTAATCTGATGTGGACGACCTGTCAATGGTTTTACTTCCAGCAAATGATGATTAGCGATAGAAGCTAATAATCTATAATCTAAATCAGATTTTTTTGCGTCTTTGCTACGCTTTGATATAGATGCTCTTGCTCTGTTTTTTTCCTTATCCTTGATCAAGTAGTGCGTCAAACGCTCTTCAATCTCCTTTGGTCGCTCTCCAACAATGGCGTAATAAGTCTTCTGTATGGTATGTTCTCTAAACATCTCATTCATTCGGCTAAGTGCTTTGCTTGTTCTAGCAAAAATCACTAAACCACTCACAGGTCTATCCAAACGATGAATAACGCCTAAAAAAACATCACCTGATTTTTTGTAACGAACCTTGATATATTCTTTAACATAATCAGAAAGTGGCTTATCTCCCGTCGAATCTCCTTGCACTAACCATCCTCCAGGCTTAAAAACAGCTATCAAATGATTATCCTCATATAACACTTTAAAATGATCAGACCTCATATTTTATTTTAGTCCCAAATGCTCAGGATTGATTTACAATTATAGGTTCTTTGGTTTATTTTTTAGATATTCTAAAGAACTGAATGGCAAAGATAATTGAAAGTTTATTAAACCTATCATTGTAATTTTTAGTTTCCATCATGTATTTCAATAGATTCATTGTTTCATTGCTTTAAAGAGTTCGTTATCAGACGCCTCAAAGTCGTCTGATAGCCTTGATGCAAAGGGGCAAAGAGCCTAATGAATTAAATGAAATAGTAAATTAATGAAACCATAAATAAATGAAATTAACACTAGGATTTTCTCCTTGTCCAAACGATACCTTTATTTTCGATGCGATGGTTCATCATAAGATTGATACCGAAGGTTTAGAATTTGATGTAGTACTCGGAGATGTTGAAGAATTAAATACAAAAGCATTTAAAAACCAATTGAATATTACCAAGTTAAGCTATCATGCTTATGCTTATTTGACGAAACATTATGTTTTATTAGACGCAGGAAGCGCATTAGGTAATAATTGTGGTCCTTTACTGATTGGTAAAGAAGCCATTTCTTTTGACGCAGTTGATGCAAAATCAATTGCCATTCCTGGGAAATATACGACCGCTAATTTCTTGTTAAGTTTAGCTTTTCCAAATGCTACCAACAAAAAAGCAACCTTGTTTTCTGATATTGAAAATAGTGTGATAGACGATACAGTTGATTTAGGACTAATCATTCATGAGAATCGTTTCACCTATCACGAACGAGGCTTGAAGAAAATCATCGATTTAGGTGAATATTGGGAAACTAAAACCAATTTGCCTATTCCTTTAGGTGGAATTGTAGTGCAAAGAGGTTTGCCAAAAGAAGTGCAACAAACAGTTAATCGAGTCATGAGACGAAGCGTAGAATATGCGCTAGCGAATCCAGAACAGACTTTAGACTATGTAAAACCACATGCGCAAGAAATGGATACAGCCGTTATGATGAAGCATATTGGTTTGTACGTTAATGAATACACGGTAGATTTAGGTAAAAAAGGAAAGGAAGCCGTACAGCGTTTATTTGATACAGCAATCAACTTAGATATAGTTCCAGATAATGAGGTGAGTTTGTTTTTAAAATAATTTTTTAAGTCCTTCCGATTACCCACAAATCTAAGTAAGAAGAGAGAAGTCAGACCGTCCCGAGTGCTCGGATTAGCGTCAAGGAGATTA
>CAZMEH010000847.1:0-2099 GCA_964564885.1 uncultured Saprospiraceae bacterium
ATTCATCCTTTAGTACTGTAATATGCTGAAAATCAAATACCTAAAGTTTAGTATCTAGTAATTAGATATCAAATGAAGTGCAAATTTTCAGGAATATCCTTATGCTTTTTATAAACTAAAACCCTATTGGGTCTATTTTTTAGTAATAAATAAGCAAGATAAATTTTATATAGTTAATAGGTTCTTTGAAAATTATTGTGGAAAAGTAATTTTAAAAGAAAATTAATACTAAAACGCCTTCCCCACGAGGTTTCGTGGTAGGCTGTGCGCCGTTTGCCGTTTTTTGAAACTTCCACAATAATTTTTAGAAAACCTATTAATATTATTCGACTATTTCATGAAAAAATAAAAGCTACTGCCATGTTCTATTGCCTAAAAAATTTATTGCTCGTACTAATTTCTATTTGCGCTTTCCAAAATACAGCTCAACCGTCGTTTGGTGCTAATTTTGATGATAAATACACTATTACCATTGGAAACAAACAGATTACTCCAACTAAAAACGTCCATACCTATGCAACTCTAAAAAAAGAATTAGCCAATAATCTTCATGAAGGTTATTATCATGTTTTAATTCAGTTTAATGATGAACCAGATATGAATTTAAAGTCTCAAATGGCTGGAAAAATCATCAATAAGATCGCAATTTCAAATAACACTTACATAGCTTCTGTGACTAAAAATATTAACACTCGAAAATTAAAAAATCTAAATGTTCGAGCGATATTAGCCCTTTCTCCTGAAATGAAAATTAAATCTGCGGTGCTTGAATCGGATAAGGAAATTATTAAAGTGAATATTGTCACTTCTAATAATTTAAAAGAGGGAATAGTTTTCGATCAATTAAAAAAATACGATACAACATTTGAATTAAAGTTTATCGCAAATTCAGTGTATAAATATACTTATTACATTGAAAAATCAAAACTGCATGAAATTGCTGAGCTTCCTTGGGTTTTACAAATAGACGAAGGTGGAATGAAGTAAGTTACGTTAAATATTCAATCCCAAAATTTCCACCGAGGCTTCGGGGCAGGCGGGACAAACTATGGAATAATAAAAAACAGGTTCATTTCTGAAGAAATGAACCTGTTTTTTATTATTCCTGATTCTTAAATCGTTCCCATCTTCTAGTTTCTCGTTCCAGTAGCAATTGAAATTTATTCGGCGGTTCTATTGAAATATCAATCGTTTCATCTGAAAACGGATGTTGAAAATTCAATTGAACAGCGCAAAGGAATAAACCTTTTCCTTTCATAATTTCACCTGCTGTTCCATAAAGCTTATCGCCAAGAATCGGAAAACCTAATTGTGACAAATGTATTCTAAGTTGGTGCGTTCGACCAGTTTTGGGAAATAAATCTACCAAAGTCAAATAATCATTTCGCAAAGAACGCACTGCTTGAACTGTTTTAAATACGGTTGTAGATTGCTTTTCTTGAATAGGTTCCCTTATAGTTCCTTCGTTTGGCAACTGACCAATCACCACCGCTTGATAACGTTTTTGAATGGTTTTCTTTTCAAAAAGCTGTCCGAGTAAAATTCTAGAAGTTTTGGTTTTAGCGACAAGGAGCAAACCACAAGTCAAGGCATCAAGCCGATGAACGGCACGGAATCTCAGCAAAGCGTCTGGCTCGTTTGACACGTTCAAATTGAAAGGCAAAGCATTTTCTATCGTATGAAAATGATTTCCACTTACCGAAAAGCCAGCAGGTTTATTAATAATTGCTAAATATTCATCTTCATAAACCACTTCAATTCGCCATTCAAATATCATTGAAGGTGGTTTATCTTTTGATTGATAAGTAATTTTCTGCCCAGCTTCCACCCATTGACCTGTTGTCCCGAGTTCCTCGTCAACGAGTATTTCACCAGCTTTAATCGCTTTTTTGACGCTTTTTCGAGAAGGTAACAATTGCAATTTTCCGATTAAGTAATCACTTAATCGTTCTCGTCCTATTCCTTCTGGGACAATATGTTTGTTTTTTTCAGTCAAGCTAATCGTTTTTTATAGATTGATTCTTTCTTATGAAGACAAAGTTATCAATTCAATATGTTAAAAATTTATTAAATATCCATTTTAAATTCGATGTTTAAAC
>CAZMEH010000848.1:0-22794 GCA_964564885.1 uncultured Saprospiraceae bacterium
TTGTCGACCAGTCCAATTATCCATTATCAAATGCTCAACATCGCTTATGGATACCCAGCGAATTAGGAGAAAAAATGGTTGCTTATAACATGTTTTCCATGTACGAAATGGAAGGCAAATTAAATATAAAAGTATTAAAACGGGCTTTTGAAACCATTATTCAACGACATGAAATATTAAGAACTCGTTTAGTGACGATTAATGGCGAGCCGAGACAGGTTATTACATCGCCTCAGCCGTTTAATTTGCCTTATTTAATTTGGGAAAATAAAAGCGAAAAAGCATTAGAAAGTTATATTTTCAACAATCATACAAACCATGTTTTCGACCTTAGTGAAGATAATTTATTGCGTGCAGAAGTACTTGAAACTACTCCAAATAAATACCTTTTATTGTTAAATATTCATCATATTGTTTCTGATGGCTGGTCAATGAGCATTTTGATAGAGGAATTAACGACACTCTATAATGCTTATATTCAAAACCAATCTAACCCGCTTCCATCACTTCGTATTCAATACAAAGATTACACGCTTTGGCAAGAGAAATTACTTGCGGATGAAAATCATACTGGACGACTTCAAGAATATTGGAAAGGACAACTCTCTGATTTTCAACTCTTAGAATTGCCAACTGATTATAAACGCCCACTTATTCAGCAACATAAAGGCGAGACTTACACTCAGGTTTTTAGCTCGGATAGATTGCAGAAATTAGAAGAAATTAGCCAAAAACATCAAACGAGTTTGTTTGTAGTTTTGACCACTTTCGTTAAAATACTTTTACATAAATATACCAATCAATCAGATATTCTTATCGGTACAGGCGTTGCAGGGCGAAATCATCCTGACTTGTATGACCAGTTAGGTTTTTATATCAATATGTTGGCATTGCGTAGCGAAATAGATAGTGAAGATACGTTTGAAAATACCTTGTCAAAAGTCAAAAAGACGGTTTTAGATGCTTTTGAACACGATGATTATCCATTTGATAAAGTGGTAGAAGCATTGGACATTCCACGCAATTTGAGCCGTAATCCTGTTTTTGATGTAGCTATTATTTTACAAAATAATGAAGCGGCAGCACTTGGTTTTCAAGGTTTAAAGGCAAATGAATTAAGTATAAATGATAAATCGAGCAAATTTGATTTGACCTTTATATTTGATGCCAATACGGATGAATTACAAACTTCGATAGAATACAACACTGATTTATTTGAGCGAAGTCGAATAGAGCGGATGATTACGCATTTAGATATTTTGATGGAAAATGCGTTGCAACAGCCTAAGCATTCTATTAATCAATTACATATTATTTCAAAAGCGGAGAAACAATTATTAACTACTTTTAATCAAACAAAAGTAGATTTTCCAAATCAGGATAAAAACATTGTCCAGCTTTTTGAAGAACAGGTAGCAAAAACACCAAATAATATAGCTGTTATTTTTGGTGATAAAAAACTAAAATATAGCGAACTCAATGAAAAAGCGAATCAATTAGGGCATCATTTACGAGAAACCTATTCGATACAATCGGATGATATTATTGCTTTACAATTGGAGCGCAGCGAATGGATGATAATCGCTATACTTGGTGTGATGAAATCCGGAGCGGCCTATTTACCAATTGCACCAAAAGAACCAGCAGCAAGGGTAAAATTCATGCTCGAAGACAGTAATGCAAAAGCATTATTAACCGACACTGCTACTTTTGAAAATGCAAAACAGTTTGATGTTTCAGTTGAAAATATCGAACAGATAGAATATGATAATCAATTGTCAATTGTCAATTATCAATTATCAATTGTCAACTCTTCTCTCGTCTATATCATTTACACTTCTGGCTCAACAGGTCAGCCCAAAGGCGTAATGATTGAGCATCGAAATGTCGTGAATTTCATCACCTATCAGATTGATTTATTCGAGGTTACACCTGCAGATAATATTGTTCAATTTTCGACTTATACCTTTGATGCGTCTATTTCAGATATATTCATGGGCATTTTGACAGGTGCGACTTTGTTCGTCATTGACCCACAGAAAATGTCTTTTGATGTCTTTTTAGATTATATCAAAAATAATGAAATATCTATGCTTGATTTGCCACCAAAATTCTTGAATGCATTAGATGGTAAAGACTTTGGTAATTTAAAAATATTGATATTAGGTGGTGAAGCACCCGATGCACAAGTCCTGCGAAAATATACCAAAAAGTATCGCTGTTTTAATACTTATGGACCAACGGAAGCGACTGTTGGTGTGACTATTTTTGAAATTCCAACGGATTGGTCAGCTTCGTTTATTCCGATTGGTTCACCTTTTTCTAATGTAGAGATCCATATTTTAGATGGGCAATTTCACCAATGTCCAATAGGCATTGCTGGTGAATTATGTATTTCGGGTGCAGGTTTAGCAAGAGGTTATTTGAATAATCCAACACTAACGGCTGAAAAGTTCATTCCTCTCCCGATTACTATCGGGAAGAAAAAAGGTGAACGTTTATACAAAACAGGCGATTTAGCCCGCTGGTTACCCGATGGTAATATTGAGTTTTTAGGCAGGCTTGACCATCAATTAAAAATCAGAGGTTATCGAGTAGAAGCAGGTGAAATTGAACAAGCCTTATTGGCACATGAAGTGATACAATCGGCTGTAATTATTGGTCATGATTTCAAACAAGGGAAAGAACTCGTTGCTTATCTTGTTCCAAAAACAGGACAAAGCGTCTCTAATATTACTACTTTAAGAACATTTTTAGGTGCTAGTTTGCCTGATTATATGATACCGAGCTATTTTGTGGTATTGGAAACATTGCCATTGACTAGTAGCGGAAAAATCAATCGAAAAGCACTTCCGAAGCCAGATAGTTCAACGTTAAGTACAGGAACAACTTATGTTGCACCTCGAAATACAATTGAAGAAGAGTTAGTAAAAATATGGCAAACCGTACTTAATCAAGAAAAAATAGGCATCAATGACAACTTCTTTAGCTTAGGCGGACATAGTTTGCGAGCTACTCGAATGGTTGCTTTGATACAGCAAATGCTATCCGTAGAAATCAAACTCAGAGAAATATTCACGCATTCAACTATTGCTGAATTAGGGCAAATCATCACGGAAATTAATATTCAAACGCTACTGAAAAGCACTCAAAATCAAATAGTTCATCAAACTGAAGAACTTTTAGAAGAAGAAATATGGTAAAGACAACACAACTCATAGCATTAATTCAAGACCTAAAAAAAGCTCAAGTTGAATTATGGGTAGAAGATGGGCGTTTGAAAACAAAAGCACCTAAAGGGAGCATTACGCCTACTATTCGCCAAAGCATAAAAGAGAATTTGGATGATATTATTCGTATTTTAAGTAAAAAAGAAACATCGAATAAAGAAGCTTTTTTAGCACCAATTACAAAAGTGCAAGAACAAAAAAGTTACGCTTTATCCAATGCTCAACGTCGTCTTTGGATACGTGACCAAATGGATGATAATCTAACGGCATACAATATTTCTTTTACGCTTCGCTTGAATGGCGTTTTGAATATCAATGCTTTAGAACAAGCTCTTCAGGTTCTTTTTGAACGCCATGAAGTACTGCGAACTCGTTTTGTTTATATCAATGGTGAAGGACGACAAGTGATTGAACCGATGGTTAATTTTTCGTTGAATGTTGATAATGTTCTTGAAAAATCAACCGATGAAATTCAAAATATCGCTCAAAATCACGCTGACCAAGCCTTTGATTTGGAGCAAGAGCGTTTACTAAAAATACGTTTATTGAAAGTTAAAGAACAAGAATATCTTTTACTTTTCAATATGCATCATATCATTTCTGATGGTTGGTCAATGGGTATTTTATTTAGTGAACTTAGCCATATTTATCAGTCGCTTTCTAATAATCAATCTATTGAATTAGCTCCATTACCTATTCAATACAAGGATTATGCTGCTTGGCAAAACAACCTTTTAGAAAATGAAATCATCATTGGAGAACTCCGCCAATTTTGGAAAAATAACCTAGCGGATATAGCTACTTTAGATTTGCCATTGGATTATCCTCGTCCTGCTATCAAAACTTACAATGGCAGCGTGGAGCAATTCCAATTTTCAAAAAAACTCGTCCAGCAACTCGATATTTATAGCAAAGAACAAAGCACAACACTCTTTATGGCATTAACCGCATTGGTTAATATTTTGCTTTATCGCTACACGAAACAGACGAATATTACAGTTGGTACGCCAACCGCAGGGCGTAATCACCCAAGTTTGCATGACCAAATTGGTTTTTATGTAAATACCGTTGTGCTGCATAATCAATTGGATGTAACAGATAATTTTGAAGCATTTTTAGCAAAAATAAAACAGACAACATTAGATGCTTTTGAGCATGAATTATATCCATTTGACCAGTTAGTAGAAGAGTTGGAAATGCCACGAGATATAAGTCGTTCGGCTGTATTTGATGTGATGATTTCTTTGGAAAATAATGATGAAATTGATTTTTCGCTTGGCGCAATAGATATTAGTTATGATAAACTCGAAATGAAAGTCAGTCAATTTGACTTAACTTTTAATTTTGAACAAAGCGATAATGGATTATTAGGCATCATCGAATATAATACAGATTTATTCAAAAAAGACCGCATTAAAAGGATGTTGAGCCATTTGGAAAGTTTGATAGAAAGTGTTTTACAAAAAGACCGCACACCAATTGCGGAACTAAACATTTTACCAAAAACAGAGAAAAACCTATTATTAGAAACCTTTAACCTTAATCAATATCCAGACAATCACAATTATCTGAACGATAAAACGATTACGCAACTTTTTGAAGAACAAGTTGAAAAAACACCAAACAATATAGCGCTTGTTTTTGAAGAGAAGCAACCACCGAGATTTCGGGACAGGCTGACTTATCAAGAACTCAACGAGAAAGCAAATCAATTAGCCAATTATCTACAAACTACTTACCATACTCAAAGCGACGATATTATCGCTTTACAATTGGAGCGAAGCGAATGGATAATCATAGGGATTTTGGGTGTATTGAAATCGGGTGCGGCTTATTTGCCGATTGCGCCAGATTTGCCAACTTCAAGAGTAAAATATATGCTCAAAGATAGTAAAGCGAAAGCTTTATTAACAGATACAGCAACTTTTGAAACGGTCAAACCGTTTGATATTTCAGTTAAAAATATCGAAACAATAGAATATGATAAGTTCTCAATTCGTAATTCTCAATTCGTAATTCGTAATTCCTCTCTCGCCTACATTATATATACATCGGGTTCAACAGGACAGCCAAAAGGCGTAATGATTGAGCATCGAAACGTAGTTAATTTCATTACTTATCCGATTGCATTATTTGAAATCACACCTGCGGATAACATCATTCAGTTTTCGACTTATACTTTTGATACGTCGATTGCGGAGATATTTATGGGAATTCTGACAGGCGCATCGCTTTTTGTCATTGACCCACAAAAAATGTCTTTTGATGATTTTCTGAATTATATAAAAAAGCACGAAATATCTATTCTCGACTTACCGCCTAAGTTTTTGAATGCCCTTGAAGGAAAAGATTTAGGTAATTTGAGGATATTGACTTTAGGAGGTGAAGCACCAGATGCCCACGTTTTGCGTTGGTACACCGATAAATATAGATGTTTTAATGCTTATGGTCCAACCGAAGCGACGGTTTGTGCAACCTTATTTGAAATTCCATCGAATTGGTCAGCGTCTTTTATTCCGATTGGTCAGCCTTTTCAGAATGTGGATATTTATATCATTGACAATCAATCAAATGTATGTCCAATAGGTGTTCCAGGTGAACTTTGTATTTCGGGTGCAGGTTTGGCTCGTGGCTATTTGAACAATCCAGCATTAACCGCTGAAAAATTTGTCCATCATCCATTCCAAAAAGGTGAAAAATTATACAAAACAGGTGATTTAGCCCGTTGGATGCCTGATGGGAATATTGAGTTTTTAGGAAGGGTTGACCATCAATTGAAAATCAGAGGTTATCGAATAGAAGCTGGAGAAATTGAACAAACTTTGTTATCCAATGAAGTCATTCAATCGGCTGTTGTCATTGGTTTTACTCAAAATAATGAAACAGAATTAGTCGCTTATTTAGTACCAAAAACAGGGCAATCTATTCCTGATATTGCGACTTTGAGGGCTTTTTTAGGCGAAAGCCTACCCGAATATATGATACCGCTGCTTTTTATTACGTTGGAAAATATGCCACTAACGAGCAGTGGAAAAGTCAATCGAAAAGCATTACCTAATCCAAAAAATTATCAAAAAGAGATATTATCTGCCAACTACGCTGCTCCACGAAATGAGGTTGAACAACAATTAACAACTATTTGGCAGAATATTTTGAAGAAAGAAAAGATTGGTATTTATGATAATTTCTTTCATTTAGGCGGTCATAGTTTGAGAGCTATTCGTTTAATTTCTTTGATTAAACAAAGCCTTTCGGTAGAAATTAAACTCAGTGAAATATTCGCTCAACCCACTATTTCGGCATTAGCCAAAATGATTGGAGAACGCAAAAACATTCACCCAGTCATCCTACAACCTATTCCAAAAGTAACGGAACAGGAAGATTATGCTTTATCGAATGCTCAACGTCGCCTCTGGATACCTGACCAATTAGAAGGTCAAATGGTGGCTTACAATATGCCTTTTACTTATCAACTAGAAGGAACGCTTGATGTAAAATCGTTAGAAAAAGCCTTTGAAACGATTATTCATCGCCACGAAATACTACGAACAAAATTAGTAACGATTAATGGTATTCCAAGGCAAGTCATTGAAGCTTGTCAGGACTTCACTTTGCCTTATCGTGATTTTATTAATAAAAATGAAACGTCCGTTCAAGCTTATATACTTGAAAATCATTTGAATTATAATTTTGACCTTAGTACCGATTATTTGATGCGTGTGGAGTTGCTTTATACTGCTCCGAATACCTATGTTTTATTGTTAAATACCCATCATATTATTTCGGATGGTTGGTCAAATGGTGTCTTATTAAATGAATTAGCAACATTGTATGATGCGTATTCACAAGGAGAAACTAATCCACTTTCAACGCTAAAAATTCAATATAAAGACTATTCCGATTGGCAAGAAAGATTACTAACAGACGAAAATTATATTGGTCAACTTCGTCAATATTGGCATCAGCAGTTAGCAGGTTTTCAACCATTGGAACTGCCGACGGATTATCCTCGACCGCTTGTCCGAGAGTACGAAGGCGCACTTTGCGAACACGTTTTTAGTGCTAGTTTTTTACCAAAATTAGAAGCTATCAGTCGGGAGCAAGGAACAAGTTTGTTTGTCGTTTTGACTGGACTTATCAAAGTATTACTATATAAATACACGAACCAAAAAGACATTATCATAGGAACAGGAATTGCAGGACGCAATCATCCTGACTTATATGACCAGTTGGGTTTTTATGTCAATACGCTAGGACTTCGCAGCCATATTGAAGGTACAGATACCTTTGAAGCAACGATTTTAAAACTAAAAAATACGGTATTAGACGCTTTTGACAATGATAGTTATCCGTTCGATATGATGGTCGAAGAGTTGGAACTTCAAAGAGATTTGAGCCGTAATCCTATTTTTGATGTGTCTATTGTCTTACAAAACAACGAAGAAGAAAATTTAATTTTTAATGGTTTAAAAATTAAATCAATCGAAAGTGAATGGAAATCAAGCAAATTTGATTTGACTTTCTTTTTTGATACCAATGGAAATGATTTACAATTTACAATAGAATACAGCACCAAACTATTCAAACGCAGTCGAATTGAACGATTAATAACGCATTTTGGCGAGTTGATGGAAAGTGTTTTTACACAATCTAATCAAGCGATTGACCAGTTGAATATTCTTCCAAAACAAGAACAGCAGCAACTATTAGTTGATTTTAATCAAACGAAAGTTGATTTTCCAACAAACAAAACGCTAGTTCAATTATTTGAAGAACAAGTCGAAAAAACGCCAAATAACACGGCTCTTATTTTTGAAAATAAAAAATACACGTACCAAGAACTCAACGAAAAAGTCAATCAATTAGCCAATTATCTAAATACCACTTATAAAATCCACGCTGACGACATCATTGCTTTACAGCTTGAACGCAGTGAATGGATGATAATAGCGATGTTAGGTGTAATGAAATCGGGTGCAGGTTATTTACCAATTGCTCCCGATACACCAACATCAAGAGTAGAATATATGCTCAAAGATAGCAACGCCAAAGCCTTGCTAACGGATACCGCTACTTTTGAAACATCAATACAATTCGATAAACAAATCTCAGTTGAGAATATTGAAACCATAAATTTACAAAACACAAGCGGTCAACCGTCAACCGTCAGCCGTTCACCGTCAAATTTGGCTTACGTCATTTACACTTCTGGCTCGACAGGGCAACCGAAAGGCACATTGCTCGAACATGGCGGAACGGTGAATATGATATTGAGCCAAATTGAATTATTTGAACTGACCGAAAAAGACAAAGTATTACAATTTGCAAATTACATTTTTGATGCGTCGGTTTATGAAATTTACCAACCGTTATTTTCGGGTGCAGCTTTAATTTTAGCGAAGAAAGAAACCATTGGAAATCCTGATAATTTTACGGATTTGATAAATCGCCATCAAGTTACAATGGTCACGCTACCGCCTGTATTCTTAGCAAGTTTGGAACAACGAGCGTTTCCGACATTGCGAATTATGGTCACGGCAGGAGAAGCACCGATACAAAAAGATGTTGCTTTTTATAGCCCAAAATTGCGTTATTTCAATGCTTTTGGTCCAACGGAATGTTCTGTTTGTATAAGCATTCACGAAGTAAAACCTGCGGCTTTATCTAGTTTTTCTATTATTCCAATTGGTCAACCGATTGCGAATACGAATTTGTATATTTTAAATAAAAATAACGAACTCCAACCCATTGGCATAGCAGGAGAATTATGTGTTTCGGGTGCAGGTTTGGCAAGGGGCTATTTGAATAATTCAACTTTGACAGCCGAGAAGTTTATTCCGCTCCCGATAACTATCGGGAATAAAAAAGGAGAGCGATTATATAAGACAGGCGATTTAGCTCGTTGGTTGCCCGATGGCAATATTGAGTTTTTGGGACGTATTGATTATCAACTAAAAATACGTGGCTATCGCATTGAAGCAGGAGAAATTGAACAAACCATATTAAGACATCCTGCGATTAAGCAAGCCGTGATTTTGGGTAGAAATCATCAAGACGAAAAAGTCTTACAAGCATTTGTTGTACCCGAAATCAACGCATTGGGTAATGATACAAAAGAGGAAGCACAAGACGAGATTTTAGACAATTGGCAAGAAGTATTTGATAGTAGTTATGGGCAAGAAACTATCAATTTAAAGGATTTGACTTTTGATATTGCAGGTTGGATGAATAGTTATTTGAATATTCCAATTCCAGCTAGTGAAATGAAGGAATGGGTAGAAAACACCAGTGCAAGAATAGCGGATTTACAACCTAAAAAAGTATTAGAAGTCGGTGTTGGTACAGGAATGTTTTTGGCTCGAATAGCTCCAATTTCTGCGACTTATTTCGCTGTGGATTTATCTGCAAAAGCAGTGGCAAAAGTGCAACGAATGATTAATGCTTATTCGGAATTGTCGAATGCAACCGTGCAAGTCGGTGCAGCCCATGATTTACCGAATATTGCTAAAAAATCCTTGGATACAGTTGTGGTCAATTCTGTGGTTCAGTATTTTCCAAACCAAGGTTATTTAACGAAAGTTTTACAAGAATTAATTGGATTAACTGAAACTGGCGGTCATGTTTTCTTTGGAGATATTAGAAGTTATCCGTTGTTGAAAGCCTTTCATGCCGAAGCGCAATATCATCAAATGTCAGGTACAACGGCTCAATCTGTTTTCAAAAGAGCCTTGAATGATGTGGTGGTTGGCGAAAAAGAATTGGCGGTTCATCCTGCTTATTTCTATGCCCTGCAAGAATATATTTCCGTTCCGCTTCAAGTAGATATTGCGCTAAAAGAAGGCGAATATTGGAATGAATTATCTCAATATCGTTATGATGTAACGATAAAAGTAGGTGCAACGGCTAACGAGATGATGCTTTCTTGGAAGAGTTGGAAAAAGGAAAATTGGACTTTAAACAAGGTTCAAAGCTGGCTTGAAAATAACGATAGCCGTCCTTTAGCATTAAAAAACATTCCAAACGCAAGGGTTGAAAAAGGGACAACAGCCGTCAATTGGGCAAATGGTAAAATTGAAGCGGCGCAACTAGGTGTATTCAAAGCCATTTTTGAAAATAAAAATAACGAAGCCATTTCGCCACAAGCATTTTGGAACTTGATGGCTGCTTATAAAGACACTTATGAATTGCGCATCAATTGGTCGACTAATGCTAACACGGGTGATTATGATGTAGTTATTTTGCCAAAAGGTCAATTGGATAACCAGCACCTCGTTTTTCCTATCGAACAACAGTTTCGTAGTGCGGCTACTCGTAAAATGTATTGTAATTATCCGATGCAAAATGAGTTGCGTCAACGCTTGATTATAGAACTGAAAAGTTATCTTTCGGAGCAATTGCCCGATTATATGATACCGCAATATTTTACGCCTTTGGAAGAAATGCCATTGACACCAACGGGCAAAATTGACCGAAAAGCATTGCCACCTTTGGAAGCTTTAAACATAGCTTCTGTTAATAATTATATCGCTCCTCGAAATGAAGTTGAAACGATTTTAGTGGCAATTTGGGAAAAGGTTTTGCGTCGAACGGGTATCAGTATTACCGATAATTTCTTTGATATAGGCGGTCATAGTTTGAGAGCAATCCGTTTGGTTTCGTTGGTAAAACAAGAATTATCTGTAGAAATCAAATTGAGCCAAATATTTGACCAACCGACGATTGAAGGCTTGGCACAAAAAGTAATTGAGCAGAAAGATATTGCAATAATTGTATTACAGCCGATTAATGCCATTGAAGAACAAGAAAATTATGCTTTGTCGAATGCTCAACGTCGCCTTTGGGTAGTTGACCAAATGGAAGAAAATCTAACGGCTTATAATATGCCTGTTGCACTTTATTTGAAAGGTGATTTGAACGTCAAGGCATTACAAACGGCTTTTAAAACATTGATTGACCGACATGAGGTATTGCGAACTCGTTTTGTTGCTGTAACGGATGATAATGGTAGTGACGGACGACAAGTAATTGATGAAAATGTTGTTTTAAAATTAGATATAAAAGAGGTACTCAACGCAACGACAACTGAGATTCAAGACTTAGCCGACGCACACGCTGATTATGTTTTTGATTTAGAAAGTGGTTATTTAATCAATGCTCAATTATTAAAAACAAATCATCAAGAATATGTTTTGCTTTTTAATATGCACCACATTATTTCTGATGGTTGGTCAATGGGTATATTATTTAATGAACTGAGTTTCATTTATCAATCGTTGGTTACTAATCATCAAACGGGTAATTCACCGATTCAAGAATTGCCAAAACTCACTATTCAATACAAAGATTATGCAGCTTGGCAAAATACCCTTTTAGAAGATGAAGCAACGATTGGAGCGCTCAAAAGCTATTGGAAAACGCAATTAGCCGATTTGCCAACGTTAGATTTGCCTTTAGATGCGCCTCGTCCTGCGGTCAAAACTTATAATGGAGATGGTCTAAGTTATCAATTTTCAAAAGCAACAACCGATAAAATAAAAACTTACGCAAAAGAGCAAAACGCAACGTTATTTATGTGTTTGACGGCTTTGGTGAATGTGTTATTTTATCGCTATTCTAACCAAAAAGATATTGTAATTGGTACGCCAACAGCAGGGCGACATCATCCAGATTTGCACAATCAGGTTGGTTTTTATCTCAATACTTTGGTGTTGAGAAACCAAATTGATAGCAACGAAACCTTTAAAAGCTTTTTAACGAAGGTCAAAAAAACGGCATTGGATGCCTTTGAGCAGGAATCATATCCATTTGACCGATTGGTAGAAGATTTGGATGTGTCACGAGATTTGAGCCGTTCCGTTCTTTTTGATGTATTATTGGTTGTTCAAAATATAGAAGAAATTTCTGTAAAAATGGATGGTGTAACCGTTTCGGAATTCCCAATTGAAACCAAAGTGACTAAGTTTGATTTGAATATGCACTTTGAGGAAAACGAAGAAGGATTGTATGCTTCTATTTTCTACAATACGGATATTTTTCATGCGCCTCGCATTCAACGAATGTTTCTTCATTTGGAAACATTGGTACAAAATATCTTTGACAATCCTAATCAAACTTTAGGGACGGTCAGTATTTTACCAACTCTTGAAACCGAACAGATTGTAGGTTTTAATTCAACGCCGCTTGCTTTACCGAACTTAGAAACAGTTCATGAATTATTTGAAAAGCAGGTAAGCGAAACGCCAAATCATATTGCCGTCAGATATGGTGAAAATGAATTGACTTATCAAGAACTGAACGAAAAAGCTAATCAAGTTGCTCATTATCTAATTAGCAAACATGATATTCAGTCGAATGATATTATTGCGTTTATGGTCGAGCGTAGCGAATGGATTATGATTGCGATGTTGGGCATTCATAAATCTGGCGCAGCTTATTTGCCATTGGCGACCGATACGCCAAAAGACCGAGTGAAATTCATATTAGAAGATAGCCAAACAAAGGTTTTATTGGTTGGTGCATCGCTTATAGAAAATGCTAATCTGCTCAATTCTGCTATTCCGATTGAGGTAATAGAAACCATCAAAACGGCTAATTCTACTAATCCAAACCGTTATAAAACGGCTTTATTTACACCAAATAACTTGGCTTCTGTCTTATATACTTCGGGTTCGACAGGTGTTCCTAAAGGCGTTTTGATGCAACAAAAAGCGGTAATCAATTCATTGTACGGCTTTAAAAAACAAGTTTACGAACAGTATTCGGGTTCTTTACAAACGGCATCTACTGGAACACATACTTTTGACGCTTCTATTCGGATTTTAATGGGAAGTTTGATTTGTGGTCATACGGTTCATCTTATTTCCGAAGATTTGAAGATGAAAGGCGAAGAACTGTTTGAGTATTTCAATCTTCATAAAATTAGCATAACGGATTGTACGCCGACCTTATTAAATATTTGGTTGAATAGTAATATTGATACGATTAGTCAAAATACGTTGAAACATATTTTGATAGCTGGAGAAATCTTAAATACTAAGTTATTAACCCGTTTATTTAAAATATCGTCACTACAATCACTTCGACTTTCCAACTTATACGGCCCATCAGAAGTGACTGGTGCAAGTACTCGTCAAGACATTAGTTTTGAAAATGGTTTTGTTTGTTTGCATTCCTCTAATGATAATAATACGACGATAAATGAAAAAACAAATTGGCTGTCTTTGGACGATAAAAATGTAGGAAATCAAATTTTACCGTCCGTTCCTGTTGGTTATCCGATGCCCAATTATGATGTATTTATTTTAGACCACCGAGACTTCGGGACAAGTAATAATTATCAATTAGCACCTATTGGCGTGATAGGTGAGATTTTTATTTCGGGAAATAGTTTGGCAAAAGGTTATGTGAATAATGAAGCATTAACGGAAGATAAATTCATACCACATCCATTTATTGAAAACGCAAAACTCTATCGAACGGGTGATAAAGGAAGATGGTTAAATAATGGTTCACTTGATTTTTATGGTCGTATTGATTTTCAATTAAAAATAAGAGGTTATCGTATTGAAGCAGGAGAAATTGAACAAATTCTATTGTCTCATCCAACCATTCAAAATGCAATTATTGTAGGTACTTCAATTGCTAAAGATGATTTTCAACAAGAATTAGTCGCTTATTTATTACCAAAAACAGGTAAGAAAACACCTGATGTCGCAATATTAAGAGCCTTTTTAGGTGATAAATTGCCTGATTACATGATACCAAGTCATTTTATCATTTTGGATAATTTGCCATTAACGAGCAGCGGAAAAGTCAATCGAAAGTTATTGCCTCATCCGAATAATGACCAAACGAATACGGCTTTAGATATCGGTACAAATTACGTTGCTCCAAGAAATAATACAGAAAAACAGTTAGCAACGGTTTGGGAAAGCATTTTGAATAAAACAAATATTGGTATCCATGATGATTTCTTTAATCTTGGCGGTCATAGTTTGAAAGCTATTCAACTGAAATACAAAATTCAAAAAACCTTAGAACAAGAAATTAAATTGCCTTCGTTATTCAAATATACAACGATTGAACAGCAAGCTATTCACTTAGCGAACCTCAATCAAAGTGATTTCATTCCTGCTGATGGTATTCATTTTAATGATAAAAATAAACCGACCGTTTTTGCATTTCCGCCACTCTTCGGTCTGTCTATTATTTACCAACAATTAGCGGAAGAGCTTTCCGATTATTCTGTTTTCAGCTTTGATTTTATTGAAGATACCAATAGGATTGAAAAGTATTATGAACAAATTAAGCAGATACAACCCGAAGGGCCTTATGTCTTTTTTGGTTATTCGGCAGGTGGAAATTTGGCGTTTGCTACGGCTGCTTTTATGGAAGAACAGGGAGAAACCATTGCTGCAATTATTATCGGAAATAGTGCGCATCGAATTGATGCAGAATATTTCAATCCACAAGATAATGCAGCAGAATATCTAGGGCTGATGTTAGACAGTATCAAAAGTAAAGTAGCACCAAATGACTGGGAAAATAGGCTGTTGGACTTGCTTGAAAATGATGAAACATTTATGCAACAAACCAAAAATAGATTGGCTGCCTATATTGAATTTCAAGACAGTGCCAAGCATAAAAAGCCTGTACACGCAGATATTCATTTCTTACAAGCAGAGGGAAAAGATTTTTATGAAAAGTATAAAGTGTATAGAGATTGGGATGGTTGGACATTGAATAAACACCATAATTATACTGCTCAAGGAAAACATGTTGAATTGTTTTCATCACCATTTTTAGAATCGAATGCGGCTAAAATAGTTGATATACTCAATACTATCCAACGGGATAAAAATTATATACCTCAACTAATGGCGGCACATCAGCGGCTTAATTTAATCTATTTGAAATTAGCACAACAGAAAATGGAAATTGAGCAAAAAAGGCAATTAGAACCTAATTTGATATAAAAAGGCAAGAATCATTATTCAAAATTAAAAATAATAATTATGTATATATTAGGAATAAACTGTGTTTATCACGAATCATCAGTCGCACTGATTGAAGTTAAAAACGATGCTTGGAAAGTTATTTCTTTTGTCGAAGAGGAACGTTTTAATCGTAAGAAAAGAGCGAAACCTGCTAATATTGATAATTGTGATGTCTTGCCAATAATGTCTTTAAAATGGACATTTGAACAAAACAATATAACAATTAAAGATATTGCGCAAATCGGCACGTCAATGAATGCCGAGAAAAGACACGCCAAAAACACGACGCATCAACATCCTTATACTCCTGAAGAAAATGGTTTTGGAACAGAGGAAGGCGAAACTCTTTTTTATAATAGTACTAAAAACGTGGAGCAAAAACTGCGTCAAATGGGATTTGATGGAACATTCCATTTTCTAAATCACCATGAATGCCATTCGGCGAGTAGTTATTATGTTTCTGGTTTTTCGGATGCCGTGAGTTTGGTTGTGGATGGAATTTCGGAGTTTGAAAGTACATCTATTTTTGATTGTAATGGCAAAGAACAAAAATTGATGCACACCATAGATTATCCGAATTCATTGGGTTTTCTTTGGGAGAAGTTTTCTGAATATGTTGGTTTTACGGAATATGATTCTGGTAAAGTAATGGGCATGAGTGCCTTTGGTGGAAAGCGAATTTTAGAAAGTCGTTTTGATAAAATCGCCAAATTGACCGATGATGGTTTTGCTTTGAATGACGAGATTATTCAATTTAGAAGCGATGGACATAAAACGCTAGAGCAAGTATTTGGCATTCCAAAATCCAATAAGAAAATCACGGATTTGAATTATGAAACGCTGATTTACTTTGATGTAGCGGCTACTTTACAGGATTTTACAGAAAAAGCACTGCTTCAACTTGCCAAAAAAGCCAAAGATTTGACTGGTAAAAAGAGATTATGTCTTTCTGGCGGAGTTTCCCTAAACTGTGTGGCGAATCAAAAAATATTAGAAACAGGCTGGTTTGACGAGGTGTTTATTCAGCCAGCGGCTAATGATGCAGGAACGGCTTTAGGCGCAGCTTTAGTCATTGCAAACCAAGAAATTTCTAAGCATCACGTTCCTACTGAAACATTCTCACCTTTCTCACAAGTTAGTTTTACTAATGAAAATTACGAAACTGTTTTAAACAATAATGCGGCGATTGTTAGCACCAAAAGCGATGATATTTATACTGATACAGCTAATATTATTGCTAACGGAGGTATTATCGCATGGTTTCAAGGCGGAATGGAATTAGGTCCAAGAGCATTAGGACATCGAAGTATTATTGCAGATGCTCGAAACTTGAACACGCTTAGAAAAATTAATGACCAAGTAAAATTACGGGAGATATTCCGACCGTTAGCTCCTGTTATTTTAAAAGAAAAAGCATCAGAATGGTTTGAAATAGAAGAAAAATGGGTTAATCAACACAACTCGCCTTATCTCTATATGCTGACTACGGCTAATGTCAAACAAGATAAAAAACACCTAATTCCAAGTGTCGTTCATTACGATGATACCGCAAGAGTTCAGGTCGTGGATAAGGATTTATCGCCAGAATTTTATCAATTGATTACGGCTTTTGAAAAAATTACAGGCGTTCCAATTTTGACCAATACTTCTTTTAATATTCAAGAACCAATCGTCTGTTCGCCAACGGATGCGATTAAGACTTTCTTGAGAAGTAATATGTCCGCTTTGGTTATGGGCGATTATATTATTACTAAAAACCCATTGCATCCTACGCTTTTGCAACACGGTGCAATTGCTCAAAATTCTGAAAAGGAAAGTGCTATGGCATTCTCTCATTAAAATGAAGCTTTAATATTAAAAAAAGAGGATTTAAGTATCGGATACCTTCAAGGTATCTGATACTTAGCTTACCGATAAAACTAATAAAATGAATAATAAAAAAACGCTTTACTGGATTGAAAATCATGCAGTAAACTCGAATGAATATACGATTGTAAAAGATAAAACAATCACTAATCATAAGAATTTGCTTGGTGAATTGAGCTCAAACAATCCAAATGCTGATTTCAGCGCTCGAATTGTAACAGATGCTTCTGAATATCAAGGAAAAGACCAAGTAATCCCATTGCAACCTGAGCAATTGTTCTTTATGGATTATGTGGATTTGCCAAATATCGAAAACAAATCCTTTTTAGAAATAGGTTTGGGTTCTGGTGTATTGAGCATTTTTTGCTTGCTCAAAGGGGCGAAGTATGGAACAGGTTTGGATATTAATCCACGAGCAAAACTATTTACGGGTTTCAATGCTTTGGTCAATGGCGTAGATGATAAGTTAGAAATCAGAGATGGGAATATAGAAAATATCTATGCTTCGGTTGCTGATAAAAAGTTCGATTTTGTGTTTTCCAATCCGCCTTTTGAGCCGACTCCTGTTGGAATGGATTATTATTTCAACTCTGCGGCAGGTATTTATGGACTTTCTTTTGTAGAAGCGTTGCTCAAAGATGTAGATAATGTTTTGGCGGAGGATGGTGTTTTTCAAATGGTAACGATGGCACCAGGTACTGAAAAAGAAGCATTTATGCTTTATGATTTGGTTCAAAAGTATTTACCGAATCGCCAAGTTGAAATCACTTTGGATTTACAACCTATCACTTATAATGATTTTGTTGACCGATTTGTTGACATTTTCAATCAAGACAAAGAGCCGATTAATCAGATGAAAGAAATCGCAGCAAGTGAAGGCGTAACGCATTGTCACATGCTTATTTTCAAATATAAAAAAGGAGAAACTGGCAAACTTGTAGTCAAACAAGCACAGAAGACCTATGAAACTTGGGAATCACCGCTTGGAAAACCTGTCAATATCACGGCAGTAATGGAAAGTGTTTAATAAAAAAATAGGTTCTTTGACAATTTTTGCAAAAATGAAAATCTCTTTCCGTCCAATGGGTCATGACCCATTGTTTTTCAATAGGTTAGAGCAATGGGTCATGACCCATTGGACGAAAATCACAAAAATTGTCAAAGAACCAAAAAAATAAAGGCATAGGTATCGGACAGCTCGGAGGTGTCCGATACCTAAATTATATCAAAATATGAAAAATTTACCAATCAGAACCATGCTTTTTCTGTCAGTCGGCGGCTTTTTCCTTTGGGGCTTTGTCTCTTGGAATTGGTACACTTGCCACATCAAACACGCTCAAGTGAGATGTGAAGTAGATACTTCTGACCATCGTCCGATTGTCTTTGAATGGGAAGATACAGAGCCAATTATTCGGGCAACATTCGACGCATTTAAAGATACAGCGATTTTATCAAAATTGCCAGATGACAAGGATTTGGAATTGGAAGGTTTGTATTTTGAAGGTGAACCATTGCCCAAAAAATACAATAATGTAGGCGAAGGACGAGCCGAAAAAGTCAAAGCCATTTTGCAAGAATATATTCCTGCGGATAGAATAAAAATAGCTTCTAAGCAAGTATCAGAAATAGCGGCTGCGAGAGACAAACCATTTGAAGCGATGAATTTCAACTTCATTGAGCAATCAGCTATAAAAATTACGCAAACGGCAGAAGGAACGGTTATTCAATTTCCTTTTGGTTTGGCGGTGAAAGATGTGGATCCTGCTTTGGATAAATACTTTGACATCGTAGCAGAACGCCTCAAGAAAACAGATGAGCAAGTTTCGATTGTTGGACATACTGATGATAAAGGTGGAGAGACTACAAATTTGAGATTGGGGCAAGAACGAGCGGATTATATCAAAGGAATTTTAACTTCAAAAGGAATTGATGTCAAACGACTAGCGGTGAATTCAAAAGGAGAAAGTGTACCGATTGCTGATAATGAAACCGAAGAAGGAAGAGACCAAAACCGTCGAGTAGTCGTGAAGTTAATTTCGCCACAAACAGAAAATGAAGGACAGGTTACAACCGATGAATAGTTAAGTGTATGAGAAAATGAGAAAATAATATCAATCAATTAAAAAATAACATCATGTTTCAAGGAATATTTGAAGGGCCATTAGGTACTTATACCGCAGAAGTTGTCATTATGTGGTTCATTTCTGGATTAATAGGCGGTATTATTGGTTATTTAATCCGCTATGAGTTTAGACGTTTGTACAAGGACGTGAAAAATAAATACGAGCAATTGACTAGAGAATACGAAGAACTAAAAGTCAATTATAGCAAATTAGAAGCGACCAATAGAGTTTTAGATGTTGAGAATATCAATTTAACAAATGATGTTACAAAACTCAATTCTACGGTCGAAACACAAGTAAATGTAATCGACAATTTAAAAATTGAGAACACGGATTTACAAGAAAAATTAGCAACCATTCGACCAAGGTTGAAGGTGTTAGAAACGAAAAATGCCGCATTAGTAAATGAAAATACGGTATTAGAAAATGAAGTGGTGCAACTCAAATCCAATATCGCTACCTTGAAAGTAATGAATGAAAACTTGAAGGATGAAGCCAAAGATTTAAAAGATAGATTGGATGATATTCGACCAAGATTCCAAAAAATGGAAATATATAGTGCTGATTTGAATACGAAGAATATCAATTTAGAAGGCGATGTTGAAAAATTAAACTCTAAGTTAGACGTTACTGCTGCTATCAATGCGGATTTAAAATTACGCAATGAAGACTTAGAAGGTGAAAATGCTAAATTGAGAACCAAATTGAAAGAAGTAGAAGCAGAGAATGAGGGTTTATTGGCGCAAATCATTGAATTAGAAACAGAGATTGAAGGGTTGAATGAACAAGTTTTCACATTAGTTGCTCAAAAAGAAGTTTTAGAAAAAGAAGTGGCAAAACTTAACCTTACGATTAAAAAGTTGCACACCGATATTGACCAACTCAATATTGATAAAACTACTTTACAAGAACAAAAAGAACAACTCTATAAACGCTTTCAACTATTAGGAAAAGACTTTAATTCGTTGAATGACAAAAAAATACTCCTTTCACTCAATAAAGCCACACTTGAAAATGAGTTAGCAAATTGGCAAAGAAAGCATACCGTATTAGAGAAGAGTCTTAAAGCTCAAATTACTCAACTTCAATCTAAATTAGAGGCTATTGAAGCTGCTCGACTAGCACGAGAAATCTATATCCGTTCTATGGCTGACGACTTTTCAAACATCAACGGTATTACGGATAGTATTGAAAATGTACTAAATGAAGCGAATATTCATACCTACCGAGATATGGCAAATACAAAAATTTCTGTACTGATGCAAATCATGAAAACGGCAGAGTTCAAAATAGCGGCTAAGGAACTGAGCAATTGGCGCAATCAAGCGTATCAACTTTTCCAAAACCGTAAAGAGGTTTATGCTGAATTTGCTGAATTGAAAATTGGTAAAAAGCAGTTGGAATTGATACAGTAGTCATGGCAATAATCCCAAATTCATTCAATAATATGCTATACGCTTTAGAAAAGAGAGACAAAATTTATAATTCATTCATTAGTCTTTATTCACAAAAAAGCAGGATAAAATCTCTCTTTTCTAAAATGTACTGTAGCATGATAATAAACATAAATATAATACCTACTTATGCTTCTGGGTGTTTTGAAAAACCCTGTGGAAGTTTTAAAAACTGGCTAACGGCGCACCATACCATATTTTTCAAAGACCTATTTTAATAAATTCTCCCAATCGGATAACGCAAATGCGTCGGCTCATAATAAGGTGAATTTCGATAAACAAATAACAATTGTTGATAAGCACTATTGGCAAATTTTTCATCACTCGCTTTTTTCTCTTCGAGTTGCTTTTTCAAAGCTGGATTATCTTTTAAAAGCTGCGCCGCCACATCTTCAAACACATACGAAGAGAAATATTCTTTTTGTTGTAAAATGGCATCGAAGAAGTTCCAAGCAAAAAAAGCATCTGCCGCTTGTGGCTCTAATGTATGCACGATGTATTGATTTTCCACTTGATTGACTTGCACCAAATAATCACCTTTATAATATTGAACAGATAATTTTTTCTCTTTCGTCTTCACAGCACGATGCAAATAATGACCTTCGTATGGTGATTTTCCAGTATCATAATCATCAATATAAGACATGTCAACTTCCATGATTTTGTCTTCGGTCAATTGTTCCATTTTCACGCCATTCCATTTCAAACGCTGGATCACTTTGGCGTAACCTTGCGGAATTACATAAGTTTTGGGTTTACGAATCGTTACATTGGCTTTGTAATCATTAAAAAATGGAATTGGCTTGGTGTAAGGTTCTTTTTTATCATAATACAAACGGTCTTTACCCGATACCTCGCTCGGTTTATATTTTGCTTCGTAACCTTTAAAAGTTACTGTTTTTTGATTTATCGTATCAATATTGATTGCCCAATTGACATCAAAAGTCGCTTGTGTTTGCGTAATCTGATCCGCTTCTTTCTTATTTTTAATAATTGTTTTATAATCTTCGCTCACCAATTCAAGCATTGACTTCATAAAAGTGTGCGTACCATAAACTCGGTCTTCGTATGGTTTGAGCATGTGCGCTTCTGGCATAAAACTCAATGTATTGAACAGGGCAGCGTAGCCAGACGAGTAACGAGGTAAATCCAAAAAACCAGAAATTCCACCATCAGGTGTAGTCCGAGCATAAACATAAGGCGTCATTTCGTATTTGGTTTTCGCCATATCACCGTACAATCTTGGCAACATTTTATTACTTAAATACCCGCTAAGAATTGGAGATAATTTATTGTGTTGCGTTGGAATGAGCGTCATGATATATTGATAATCTGCACCATTTGACGTGTGATTATCAATAAAAATATGCGGTCGCCAAATGGTGTATATTTGATTGAAAGATTGCGCATTCTTTGTGTCGCATTTAATAAAATCACGATTGAGGTCAAAATTTCTGACATTTCCACGAAAACCATAAGCAGCTGGGCCATTCTGATTCGCTCGGCTAAAACTTCCTCTATTCAATGCACCGCCGACATTATACATTGGGATAAATACAAAAACGGTATTTTCCAATAATTTCTTATAATCATCTTTGGTCAAAATATCTCTAACCAACATCATCGTAGCATCTACGCCCGTCGGTTCGCCTGGATGAATGGCATTATTAATAAAAATAATGCACTTTTCTTTTTGGCGAATGGAATTTGCATCAAAATCGCCATCCATCGAAATCACACCTGTATATAATGGTCGACCAACATCTGTTGTTCCACTTTCTTTGAATTGAAACTCATCAAAATATCTATCTAGTGTTTGATAGAAATCAACCATTTCATCATAAGTAGCGGAGTAATTTTTGTTATTTTCAAACGGCGTAATGAAGTTAATATTTAGACTTTCGGTCGTTGTTTGAGTTGCTCTACAAGCGAATAACAAACAAATTATGATTAGTAATAATAGTTTTTGCATCTTGCCTTGTTTTTTCATTCTTGCGATAAATACCTTACCAGATCTGTACCCACTCATCGCCACATATCTTGGTGTAAAGGACTCGGTGTACTTGACGTCAAAACTCCCTGGTACCTTCTTACAAATTGGCGTCGATTGACCCAGAGCTTCAAT